>NZ_DLNT01000048.1:0-27630 GCF_002477055.1 Clostridium sp. UBA7503 | reverse complement strand
TAAAAGTATACTAGCACTAATATTTATATAGTTTCCTATATAAATATTAAGCTTTAAATCTTCTAAGTCTCAATGCATTTAATAATACTGATACTGAACTTAGACTCATAGCTCCTGCAGCTATCATAGGATTTAATAATGGCCCACCAAAAATGTGTAATACTCCCATGGCCACTGGTATTCCTAATACGTTGTAACCAAAGGCCCAGAACAAATTTTCCTTTATATTTTTAATAGTTGCTTTGCTTAGTTTTATTGCTGATATTACATCCATTAAGTCACTTCTCATAAGAACTATATCTGCCGATTCAATGGCTACATCTGTTCCAGATCCTATTGCTATTCCTATATCAGCCTGGGCAAGGGCTGGAGCGTCATTAATACCATCACCAACCATGCCTACTCTATTTCCATCAACTTGAAGCTTTTTCACTTCATTTGCTTTATCCTCTGGTAAAACCTCTGATAATACTATATCTATACCAACTTGTTTTGCAATGGCATCCGCCGTTCTCTTATTATCTCCAGTTATCATAGCTACTTTTATGCCCATTTTGTGCAGACTTTCTATAGCATTTTTACTACTTGCTTTAACAGTATCTGCTACAGCTATAATTCCAGCAGCATTTCCATCTATAGCTATATACATTGGTGTTTTTCCCTCTGAAGCTAATCTATCAGAAGTTTCATCTAAACTTGAAATATTAATGTTTTTTTCCATCATAAGTTTTTTATTTCCTAGAAGAATAGATTTTTTATCTATTTCTACTTCTATACCATGTCCTGGAATAGCATTAAATTTATCGATTACTTTAAGGCTCAACCCTTTTTCCTCTGCATCTTTAACAATAGCTTCACCAAGTGGATGTTCTGATCCCTTCTCTGCACTAGCTGCTAAAATAAGAATTTCTTCCTCTGATTCACCATTAGCTATAATATCTGTAACCTTAGGTTTTCCCTCTGTTATAGTTCCCGTTTTATCAAATACTATGGTTTTTAATTTATAAGTAGTCTCTAATGGTTCTCCACCTTTAATTAAAACACCATTTTCAGCACCCTTTCCTGTTCCTACCATAATGGCAGTTGGAGTAGCAAGACCTAAAGCACATGGGCAGGCAATAACCAGTACTGCAATAAATATAGTAAGAGAAAATATAGGTGTTTCACCAGCAATCAACCAACCCACTGAAGCAATTATAGCAAGACCTATAACTACAGGTACAAAGTAGGCTGATATAACATCTGCTAGTTTAGCAATAGGTGCTTTTGAACCTTGAGCATCTTCTACTAGCTTAACTATTTGTGCAAGAGCAGTATCTCTACCAACTCTAGTGGCCTTATACTTAATAAATCCTGTTTTATTAATACTAGCCCCTATTACACTACTTCCCATAGATTTTTCGACAGGTATGCTCTCTCCTGTAAGCATTGATTCATCTATAGATGTATTTCCTTCTATAACTTCTCCATCTACTGGCAACTTTTCACCTGGTTTAACTAGTACTATATCCCCAACTATAACCTCTTCTACAGGTACTACAATTTCTTTGTTATCTCTAATTATAGTTGCTGTTTTAGGAGCTAACCCCATTAAAGCCTTTATAGCTTGAGAGGTTTTACCTTTAGATACCGCTTCTAAATATTTACCTAAGGTTATTAAGGTTAGTATTACTGCAGCAGATTCAAAATATAGATGCATTGCATACTCATGATCCCCTTGCATTATTTTATATATAGCAAATATACCGTATATAAAAGCAGCCAAAGTTCCTATGGATATTAGTGAGTCCATATTAGGACTTAGTTTAATTAAATTTTTAAGTCCTACCTTATAAAACTTATATCCAGCTATCATTACTGGTAATGTTAGTATCAACTGAATTAATGCAAAGTTTAGCGGATTAGCCATAGGATCTATTATAGATGGAAGATGCATCCCTACCATGTGACCCATTGTTATAATTAGTAGTGGAACTGTAAAAATTAGGGAAGATATGAACCTTGTAAGTAATTTACTAGCTTCACTTTTTTCCTCTCCTTGTTTTTCCTTATCTTTCACTTCTTCTTTAATTAACTTGTAACCTGCTTTATCTACTGCTGCTTTTATATCACCATAGGATATCTCATCTTCATTTACTTTTATAGTAAGCTTCTCTGTGGCAAAATTTACCGTAGAATTTTCTACCCCATCTAGTTTTTTAGTTACTCTTTCTACTCTATTAGCACAGGCAGAACAAGTCATTCCTTCTATTTTAAAATTATAGGTTTTTACATTTTTCTTTACGCCATATCCGGATTTAACTACGGCTTCCTCAATCTTTTGAGAATTTAAATTTTCCTTATTAAAATCTACAGTTAAAGTTTCTGTAGCAAAATTTACATTTGCTTTTTCAACCCCCTCTAACTTACTAATTGCTCTCTCTACTCTATTTGCACAAGCAGAACAAGTCATGCCTTCTATTTTAAATGATTTATTATCCATGTTTTCACCTTCTTTATTTTGTAATTATCTTTTCTAATATATTATTTATTTCCACAATCTTTTCATCCATATTATTATTTATTGCTGCATCCTTAACACAATGATTTAAGTGTCCTTTTAAAATTTCTAAGTTTGATTTCTTTAATAAAGCTTGTGATGCTAAGATTTGATTAGAAATATCGATACAATACCTCCCCTCTTCTATCATTTTTATAATTCCATCTATCTGACCCCTTGCTGTTTTTAACAATTGCAAAGCTTTTTTTCTTTCTTCACTCATCATTTACCTCCCCTCCCCCCTCAGGGGGTATATCTACATAATAATACTCCATTTATATATTGTCAATAGGTTAATTTTTTATTTTAATTTAGTTTGCCCCAAAATACAAAAAAATAAAGCACCACCTTTAGTGATGCTCTATCTATTATAAATATTTAGCTAAATATTTTTTTAACGGTATGGAAAGTGGTAATGCTATAGCAATTCCCCCTGCTACTTGAAGTATATTAGCTGGTATATCCTTTAAAGCCACTATAAATCCTTGTCCAATAGTTGGTATTCCATATACAAAGTTATTTAAGCAACCTCCAGCAAGAAAATATCCAAAAATCATAACTATTCCTGCTACAATGAATGCAAATAAGTTATTCCAAAATTTATCTCCTTGATAATCACCTCTATAGGCTATAGCTCCTACTATATATGCCATAACTCCTTTTATAATAAAGGTAAATGGCGCCCATATATAGTATGGAGAAAACAAATCAAAAAATGTCATACCTATAGCAGCAGCCACAGCTCCTCTTTTTTTTCCTAGTAAGATGGCACATAAAAATAGTACTGCATCACCTATATGTAAAACTGCATTATCTCCTACTGGTATAGCTATAACTGCAGTTGCTATATATGTTAACGCTGCCATCAGTCCTATTTGAACTATTTCAATGATTCTAAAACTATTTCTCGATGCTTTTATTGATGCCTTTTCTTTCATTTAAAGTCCCCCTTTATGATTATGCAATATTGTACCCATACAACAAATTTAGTATCCATACAATTAAATTATACATTAAATCTAAAGAAATTCAACCTTATTTTTTAATATAAAAGAATAATATTAAGTATTTTACACAAAATAATTTTACCTTTGACTTTCAGATCTTATAATCCTATATATTTTTGAGAAAATAGTCAAAAGATCTAACTTATTACTTTACTTGGATGTAGAAAGGATTGACATATGTGATGTATCTTCGTTGGTTTGGTAGCTTTTTACTATTGGTAGTTTTAATTGGTTTATTTTTTGTTATGGGAGGAAATTTAATTAATTTAATAATTGCAGTAGCTCTTCTAACTATTGCCATGGACTACATAGAAGAATACCTAACTGTAAAAAATAAATTTAATAGTTAAATAAAAAAATTCCTCAAAGAAACTTGAGGAATTTTTCTATTATTCACCTTTACTAATATTAGATAAAACTAAGCCCTTATTGTGATCTAGTGCCCAACTAATACCCCAATCATTTTGGAATATAAGTAAGTCTCTATCTTTAATATCCTTAACAACTTTAGAATCACTTGTTAAACTTAAATCATCAACTTTACCTTCTAAAGCTTCAATCCATCTAATATTTCTATATGGAAGCATATCCATTTTTATATCTACATTATATTCATTTTTTAATCTAAATTCTAAAACTTCAAATTGAAGAACTCCTACAACTCCTACTATGATTTGTTCCGTTCCTATGTGAAGTTCTTTAAATACTTGAATTGCTCCCTCTTGAGCTATCTGTGTTACACCCTTTATAAATTGTTTTCTCTTCATAGTATCTACAGTTCTAACCCTTGCAAAGTGTTCTGGTGCGAAGGTTGGAATTCCTTCAAACTTAAACTTCTTGCTTGGTGAACAAAGGGTATCACCTATACTAAATATACCTGGATCAAATACTCCTATAATATCTCCAGCATAAGCATTATCAACAATTTCTCTATCTTGAGCTAAAAATTGTTGAGGTTGTGCTAGCTTTATTTTATTTCCACCTTGAACATGATAAACTTCCATACCTTTTTCAAATTGACCTGAACATATTCTCATAAAAGCTATTCTATCTCTATGAGCCTTATTCATATTAGCTTGAATTTTAAATACAAAAGCAGAAAAATTATCATCTGTTGCCTCTATGTTTCCTATATCAGAATTTCTTCCTAATGGGGCTGTAGTTAACTTTAAGAAGTTCTCTAAAAATGGTTCTACACCAAAATTAGTTAAAGCACTACCGAAAAATACAGGGGTAAGTTCTCCAACTCTCACCTTTTCTTCATCAAAGGCATCTCCAGCTATATCTAATAATTCTATGTCCTCAAGTAACTTTTCATATAGACTATCTGTTATAGCCTCTCTAGCTGCTGATTCATCTTCTAAATCTATAACAGTCTCACTTACTTCAAACTGCCCATGATCTCCAGCTTTAAAAATTTGAATTTGTTTATTATTTCTATCATAAACACCTTTAAAGTGCATACCTGTACCTATAGGCCAGTTTATTGGATATGATTTTATACCCAATTCATTTTCTATCTCTTCCATAAGTTCAAAAGGGTCTCTTGTTTCTCTATCCATCTTATTTACAAAAGTAAATATTGGAATATCTCTCATACTACAAACATGAAATAGCTTTCTAGTTTGATCCTCTACCCCTTTTGCTCCATCAATAACCATTACTGCACTATCTGCAGCAATAAGTGTTCTATATGTATCTTCACTAAAGTCCTGGTGTCCTGGAGTATCTAATATGTTTATACAATATCCCTCATATCCAAACTGCATTACTGAAGATGTAACAGAAATTCCTCTCTTCTTCTCAATTTCCATCCAGTCAGAAACAGCATGCTTAGATGTCTTTCTTGCTTTAACAGATCCTGCTAGTCTTATTGCTCCCCCATATAAAAGTAATTTTTCAGTAAGTGTAGTTTTACCTGCATCTGGGTGGGAAATTATAGCAAAGGTTCTTCTTTTCTCTATCTCCTTTATATAATCACTCATTACCTTAACTCCTTTATTTAAATTTAAAATTATCTTCAATTTATATAGTATCTCTTTTTAGCACATTTTATATAATACCATATTAATTAATATAAACACAAATATTATTAATGTTTTATGTATATCACATTTAAAATTAATACTAAAATTCTAGTTTAAATATCATACTAAATTTAACATTTTCAATTAAATTCTACTAAAATAAAGCAGTAAGATATTTTCATCTTACTGCCATTGTAATAAATATTAAAATAATAAATATAATTTCACAAATATATAATTATAATTTTAGTATGCATAATGGCTTAATAAGCCACTATAAACTACTTGTCCCTTTTCTATTCCATCAAAATCCTCTGGTTTCACTAAAGAAACATCTTTATCAAAGTTTATGATTTTGCCTTCTTTTAGTACGTAAGCCACAAATTGTGAGCATAAAAAATGATATCTTCTTTGATAAGGTATGTGTAACATTATAGCTAAAATGCCTAAAAAATTATATTTATATCTATCATGTTCACTTTCAAATCGATCTATAATCTCTTTAACTTCATTATATTCATCTTCTGTAACACTTAATTCATAAACTCTACAGGATGTCCTTTTATATAGCTTAAATATTCCTCCATCAATTTGTTCTCTAACAAAACCAGCATGAAGTGGAAAATATATTTTTCTTCTTCCAAAGCTATATAATTGCTTTAATTCTTTATCTAAGGCTATAGATGTATGATTATAATTATATCTAGTATATAGCTTTATAGCTCTTGAAAAAAAAGTTCCTGTTTGTGTCAATACAACATAGATTTTTCTATCCACTTAATCACCCCAATTATTATTATAATAATGTATTAATTNNCTATTTAATAAGTATAGTATATTAAAAAATATACTATAGATATATTATAATTTAAAAACCTTACAATTTCATTAAGAAATTATTACAATTTATACATCTTTCCTTTATTTTATTTTAACCATATGTGATAATGCAATCTTTTCTTCCTTTGAAAAAGAGGATGTTCCTATACACTTCCTAATATTCTACAAAGGATATACATAAACAAGTTCCTATTATTTTAACCATAAATACTGATGTAGTAGCAGATATTAATTTGAAAAAAGATTAAAAGGTACTTTATATAAACTAATAAATAATAGTTTATATAAAGTACCTTTAGTATTAATACTAATAATATTAATACTGAACCAATCCTATTTTCTTTTGCATCTTTCTTAAAGTCTTAGAAGCTACATAATTTGCCTTTTCTGCTCCAACTTTGAAGATTTCTTCTAGCTTCCCTTTGTTATCTAAAAGCTCTTTAACTTTCCTTTGAACTGGTTCAAGTTCTGAAACTACAGCCTCTGCTACATCTAATTTAAATTGGGAATAACCTTGCCCCTTATATCTTTCTTCTATTTCCTCCATAGATATGCCTTTAATAGTGCTTAAAATTGTCATTAAATTTTTAACTCCTGGTTGCTCATCACAGAATTTAACTTCTCCTACACTATCAGTTACAGCTCTGGATATTTTTTTTCTTATGATTTCTGGTGGATCTAATATTAAGATATATCCATTAGGATTTTCTTCCGACTTAGACATCTTCTTTTCTGGATTTTGAAGGTCCATTATTTTTGCTCCAGCCTTACCTACGTATGGTTCAGGTATTTTAAAGGTTGGACTGTATAATTTATTAAATCTGTCAGCTATATCTCTTGCTAATTCTAAATGCTGTACTTGATCTATTCCAACTGGCACTACATCTGTTTGATATAACAATACGTCAGCAGCCATTATAACCGGATA
Organism: Clostridium sp. UBA7503; assembly: GCF_002477055.1. NCBI lineage: Bacteria > Bacillati > Bacillota > Clostridia > Eubacteriales > Clostridiaceae > Clostridium > Clostridium sp. UBA7503. Next base: position 20,289 of record NZ_DLNT01000048.1, on the reverse strand, counting down.
ACTAAATAATCCTGCCCCTATACTTTCTCCACTATTTTTAGATTTATCCTTATACTGGGTCATTCTACTTAGTTCTCCCATATAGCTATGGCAAGTTAAAAGCCATGCAGCTTCAGAATGAGCTGGTACATGAGATTGTACGAATAGTGTATTCTTCTCTGTATCTATTCCTGCAGCAATATAAATTGCTAGTACTTCTAAAGTTCTCTTTCTAAGTTCAGCTGGTATCTGCCTTACTGTAATTGCATGCAAATCTGCAATAAAAAAATAACATTCATATTCATTTTGTAGTTTTACCCAATTTTTTATAGCTCCTAAATAATTTCCTAGTGTTAAATCCCCAGAAGGCTTAATTCCACTTAACATAACTTTTTTCTTATCTTCCATGTTTTTTCTCCTTTCAATTCGTAAAATTATTCCATTTAATTGTAAATAAAAGCCCTATGGAATAAATCCATAGGGCATAAATCACGCGGTACCACCTATTTTGAGATAATAAAACCTCACCTCTTTCAGACACAAACATATCCTAGCTCTATAACGTGAGCATACGTGCTAGACTACTTTAAATTCACCCAACATCTCAGCGACCCATTCATATCAAGCATAACTGCGATAATCTCACCATCTATCACTCTCTGAAAATCTGTTTTTAATACTACTTACTTCGCCTTACCGATCAATTAATAATAAAGTTATTTAATATTACATTAAAGTTATTATAATTCTTATATTATATTATGTCAATATTAGAAATTGTTATTCTATTTTTTAGTTTATCTATCTCTAACCTTACTATATGATTATTTTTATTTAAATTAGAATTATATAAAAGCCCATAAATTTCTAGTATTTATTTACTGCATTGAAGCAAACTAAATATATTAAATAAATTTCAGTATTTCAATATAATTTTAAAATATATCACCACTTACTTTAAGGAGGTATTTTATATGGATTCAAAAAACAATTCTAGTAAGTCTAATGGTGCAAAACCTTATGGTCCTAATGAAAGAGACTTTTTAGATGCTAGTACCAAACCTGTAAAAGCACATTCTCTTGAAGACTATGTGCTGCTTCCAAATCATGTTGTAGATCCAATTGTGGCAAACAACATCTCTAATGCAGAATTTGATTATACCTATAACGAGGAATCGGATCTTCTAGGCTTTGAAGATCAACCCTTAGAATCAATAAATAAAAACACTCCAACTAAATAGTAAACAATATAGGAATTGCAATAAAAGCAATTCCTATATTGTTTATTAAATATTTACTTTTACTTCATGTTCTCCATAAGAGGTAACAGGTATTATATCTCCTTCTATAACATTCCCATCTAATGTTATGGTAGAATTACCACTTCTAATTACTTTGATATGATATACAGCATTTCCATATACATAGTCTATAGAGTATTCTTTAAAGTCTTTTGGTACACATGGTTTAATTTTAAACCCTTTTCCCTCTATTAATCTAAAACCCAATATGTGTTCTAATGCGATAGTATACATCCAACCTGAGCTTCCAGTATACCAACTCCATCCGCCTCTTCCTTCATGAGGTTCCACCGAATATATATCTGCAGCCATAACATAAGGCTCTGTCTTAAATACATTTGCTTCCTCTATGTTTAAACTATGATTTATAGGATTTAGCATGGAATATATATTATATGCTTCTTCTCCTCTTCCTAGTTTTGCAAGAGCTAAAGCTACCCACGCAACTCCATGGGTATATTGTCCTCCATTTTCCCTTACTCCAGGTACATATCCTTTTATATATCCTGGTTTTAAATCTGATTTATCAAAAGGTGGGCTCAATAGTAATATAATTTTTTCTTTAGGCTTTACTAAATATTTTTCCAAAGAACTCATAGCTATATTAGCTCTTTCCTTATCTCCTGCTTCTGATATTACAGACCAACATTGTGATAGGGCATCTATTTTACATTCCTGATTTTCATGAGATCCTAGTGGAGTGCCATCATCAAAGTAAGCACGTTTATACCAACTTCCATCCCATCCATGAATCTCTAGATTTTCTTTAATAAAATCCATAGTCTTAATATATTTTTCATAATTATCCTCATCCTTTTTATATATGCATAGATCCTTAAAATCTTTTAATATAGCATATAGGAACCATCCAAGCCAGATACTCTCTCCCTTACCCTTATTTCCTACAGTGCTCATTCCATCATTCCAATCTCCACTTCCCATGAGAGGAATATTATGGGAACCAAACTTTAAGCTTCTATTTATAGCTCTTATACAGTGATTGTATAAGGATTCTTTTAAATCTGATTTTGATGATACATTATACCTTTCATCTTCTCCTTCTCTTAAAGGCTCATCCTTTAAATATCCAATCTCTTCATCTAAAATCTTATAATCTCCAGTGGTTTTAACATATATACAAGTAACATATGGTAACCATAATAAATCATCACTAAATCTAGTTCTTATTCCACTATTTACAACTGGATGCCACCAATGTTGCACATCCCCTTCTTCAAATTGTCTAGTAGCACTATAAAGAATTTGATTTCTAGCAATTTCAGGCTGTATATAAATCATTGGAATGGAATCTTGTAATTGATCTCTAAATCCATAAGCTCCTCCACATTGATAAAATGCTGTTCTTGAAAATAATCTACAACTGATAGTTTCATAAGGAAGCCAACCATTAATCATGAAATCTAAAGCTTTATCCTCTGTTTTTATCTTTATCTTAGTTAAAAGCCTTTCCCAATAGCCTTTTACCTTTTCTAACTCTTTCTCAACTCTAGTTATATCTGAAAACTCTTCAAGGGAATTTTGAATTTCTTCAACACTGTCTTCTGCTCCTAATATAATTACCAGTGATTTTTCTTCATTAGCTCCTAATCTTAAGTAAACTTTCTCACTAAGAACTGGTTCTAATCCTGAACCACACCTTCCTGATAAGCTTATAGTGTTCTGTTCAGATAAAGTATCCATATCTTCTTTACTTACAATAAAATCTCTTTCATCTCCACTAAAACTTTCATTTTTTCCTCCACTTATTTTTAAATAAACATGACTAGATGAAAAATCACTACTATATGGATTGATTCCATATATGTATTTGTTTTCTTTATCTATTACAGTGTAAATCTTCTTATAATTGTTTTCTCTTAAATCTCCTAGACACAATCTTGCAATATAAGTAATTCCTATATTTCTCTCCTTATCTACTAAGTTATTTAAGCTAACCTTAATAAGTTTTGCACTTCTCTCCTTTGAAGGAAATACAGTAATTTCCCCCAGTATTCCACTTTTACAATGAGTAAATTTAGAATATCCAAATCCATGAGTTATTACATACTCCCCTTTATCTCTTATTGGTTCAGGAGTTATTGACCAAAGTTTATCCCCTTCCTCTAGATATAAAACTTCACTAGGGGTATCTTCAATGAAATCATTATTCCAAGGAGTAATTTTAAATTCTCTACTATTTTTATACCAAGTATAGCTACTACCAGACTCACTTATATTAAATCCAAATCTATTATTATTGGCTATAACATTTATCCAAGGAGCTGGTGTAGACATTCCGTCCTTTAGTATAATTGTATATTCTCCCTCATTATTAAAACCTCCATATCCATTAAAAAAGCTTAACTCTGAAGTTTCTACTTTAGGGATATTACTATCACTATAACTTAAATTAGCTTCTTTTAGTTCACTCATTTCCCATATATACTTTCTTGAGTCATATGGATAATCTTCATTTTTCATGGCTTTTTCAATTTGTTTTAATAAGGGGCCTTCTGATCCGTCTACGATTATTGCTGCAATAGAATAAAGCAAATTTAAATCTTCTTTAGACATTTTTTCATTATTAATTATAAATATGCCACCTGAAGTATTTTCTCGTCCATTTAAAGAGCTATTCAATATTATTCTTTTTAGTGCACTATCTAGAGGCTTTTCATAGCTTATTTCCTCTTCATTAATGACTACAATATCAAACTTTAATCCCTTTTCTTCTAAATATCCATGGCAATTTATAAGCTGTCTTAAGATATCACTTTCCTTTTCCTTGTTAATAGTTAACAATACAATAGGTAAATCTCCTGAAATTCCGTAGGCCCAGAGATTTCTTTGACTTCTACTTAGATTAATTAAGTTATTTATTCTCTTTGTATAACTAAAGTTATTAAATAATATACTACTTGCAAACCGCTCATAAATAATCCCTTGTGTTGGTTTTATTCCTTTATTAATAAGACTTTCTTCTACACTCAAAGCAGATCTTAGGACACTTTCCTCTAGAATATTAATATCTTGATAATTTCTTGACTTATTTAATACATCCTCCTTAGAGTTTCCTGTTATTGTTATATATTTTATAGATTTGCTTTCACCTTTAGGAATTTTTATTATTCTCTTAATTGCAATTATAGGATCTAATACATTCCCTACATTATTTTTTAAAGGTTCATTTTCTTCTAAAGCTATAGGATTTTCTTTTGAATGATTTCTTCCTATAAAACTTAGCCTTGCCGTATCGTACTCTGTTTTAAATTCCTCTTCACCTATTGTACTTTCAAGAGTATATATGTCCCTGTCTTTTTCGCTACGAGGTCTGCGCTTTGCAAGTATTCCACTTAATTCATCTATATATTCTGTAGTAATAAATAAATTCCCAAAAGTAGGGTGTGATATATCTCCACTGTATCCTTGTAAAACTACTTCACTGTAACTAATAATTTCTATAGTTTTTTCTTCACTACTATTATTTTTGATATCAATAGTTCTAATTTCACAATTATCTTCAGGAATTACTTGAACTATGGTATTTATTTCTAGCTCTCTCCAGTATTTTATGAATTCTGCCTTATACAAATAGAAATTAACTTCATATTTATCTCCTTGCCCTTTACAAGGTTCATAGGTAGAAGATGTATATTCATTAGAATTAGTGTCTTTAATATAAAAAAACTTTCCCCAACTACTACGAATCAAATCTTCTTTCCATCTATATACCATTATATTTTTAAACTTAGAGTAGCCACCACCAGCCGTATTTAATAAGATGTTATAATTTTTATTCCCAAGAAGTATGGTTTGGGGATACTTACTTTCTCCAAATTTAAATGTTCTATGGATAGAATATTGCCTTTGCACTTCTTTAACTTCTTGTGAATTATCTTCTTTTCTATCATAGACCACATTCTTACTTATTTTCTCTTGAAGCAATATTTCCACAGCTCTAATCATAGGGATTCTATGAAATCTTCTTTGAATAATATTATTATTCATCACATTATCTAAAGCCAATAAACTCATTCCTAGATGATGTATCATATAAGATCTTACTATTTCAAACTTTTTATTTTTTATTCTTTTATTTGTATAATCAATAGCTTCATAAAATCCATATCTTCCATAACATTCAAATTTTAAGAGACTTCTTATATTTGCCATAGACTTAGGTACATTTTCCATAAGCCCCATAATAGTAGAATATGGTGATACTACTAACTCTTCTTCTAATCCTCTTTTTATACCAATTTTAGGTACACCGAAGGCTTTGTATTGATAGTTTAAATCTACATCAAATTTATAGTAGGCACTTTCTGAAATACCAAAAGGAACCTTCCTCTTATCTCCATATCTTATTTGACCTTCCATTACAGACCTATAGGTTTCATCTAACATAGAATTCCTATAATTTTTCATTAAAATTCTTGGCATAAAGTATTCAAACATGGTTCCACTCCAACTTGCCAATCCTTTTCTACCATACATTAAAGTTAAGGATCTATTTAAAGCAAACCAATGAGATGTTGGAACTATTCCCTTAGCCACTGCAATAAAACTTGTTATTCTAGCTTCTGATGCCAATAAGTCATAGTAATTACTACTTAATGATTCATTGTCTACATCATAGCCTATATGAAATAACTCTCTTTCATCATTATACAAAAACTTAAAATCTGTATTATCTATAATTCTATTTAGTTCAGCTTCAATTTTTGTAAGTTGTTTTAATAGTGTACCTACTCTTTCTTTACATAAATCTATATTCTTATTTATTCTTTCTAATTGAAATTCATTTAAATTATTAGATATAAAATTAAACCCTTTTATAATATCATATATATGCCCTAAACTATCACTACTAATAATTCTAATTATATTTTCATACTTGCTTCTAGGTAATAGCTTTATATCATCTATGAATGGAAATAAAAATTTAATTTCACTTAAATAGTCTTTTATATTATCTAATAGTTTTTTATTCCAATAAGCACTATCTATATTTTCTATATCTTCCTGTACAATACTTTCAAAGTTATTTAATATATTATAAAAAGTTAATATATCTTTTCCTTCTCTTTTTATTCTTTCAATAACATTAAGGTACATATATTTTTTTCTTTCATCCTCTAGCTCTTCCATGGCAAGATAAACAGTATCCTCTATGCCCTCAACACTATTATTAAAGTAAGGTGTGCTTCTTAATTCCTTTAGTGCTTCTTCTATGGTATATAAATAAGATACTAGATTTCCACTATCTACTGTAGATACATATCTAGGTAATAGTGGACTAAGTGTCTCAACATCATACCAATTATAAAAATGCCCTTTACAGGTTTCTAGTCTTTTCAAAGTATCTATAGTTTTACCTAAGTTTTCTATACCTTTAACTGTTCCAATATACCCCATATCTATAGCAACAATGTTAGAAATTAAAGTCATACCTATATTAGTAGGAGAAGTTCTCATAGCTAATCCTCTATATGGTTCTTCCTGATAATTATCCCCGCCAAGATACTTAGTATCCTCAGTGATAAAGTCTTCAAAATATGCCCAAATCCTTCTAGTTAACCTTCTTAAAACCTTATTATCGTCTTCACTTAATTTTACTGTTTCATCATTAATATTCTGACCTATAATATATGCTATTATTGGACTAATAACCCATATAATACAACTTGGTATCATTACATAAAAGGTATCTAAGCTACTTCTCCATGCTACCACCATAATACCTAAAGCTATTACTATCTCTTGCCACATGTATTTAAAATAACTTATAAAGTCTTTTCCTGAAGACCTTTCTGCTTCCTCAGCCGTTTGCCATTGTAATAAGTTTTTTTTACTTATTATTAATCTGTATAGAGTTCTTATAATGGCATCTACCATTAAATATGCCTTAAAAGGAAGAAACGCATATAAAAAAAATACTTGCTTTAAAGCCATTTGGAAATTTTGAACTTTTCCACTTAGACTTATTCCATTTATAGGCGAAACTATATTTTCTGACATGTTAAATAGAATAGGTGTTATTAACGCAATGAAAGCTGACATATACCACTTATCTATACCATCAGGAAGAATTCCTCCTAAAGAGCAAAGTAATAAGATTAACATAGAAGGAGCCATTAAGCTTCTTCTTAAATTATCTATCATCTTCCACTTAGATAATCTATTTAATTTATTTTTCTTTAATATATATGGTAATAGTTGCCAATCACCTCTTACCCATCTATGAAGTCTTTTACAACTTGCAATAAAGTTAGAAGGATATCCATCTACTAACTCCACATCTGTAAGCAAAGCCGTTCTTGCTAAAGATCCTTCTAATAAATCATGACTTAGAACTTGATTTTCTTCAATTGCTCCCTGGGTTACCTTTGTAAATACATCCACATCATATATGGCCTTACCAGTAAAAATACCCTCTCCAAATAAGTCTTGATATACATCAGATATTGCAAATGTATATATATCAATACCTGCTTCTCCTGAGAATACTTTAGAAAAATAAGTTCTATTAGCACTTTCTAAATCTATACCAATTTTAGGTTGTATTATCCCATAACCTCTCCAAACAGTCCCATCTTCCTTTATATAAGCTCTATTTAACGGGTGAAGCATTGCACCAATTAAAATCTTTGCTGATTCTCTTGGAAGTATGGTGTCTCCGTCTAAAGTTATAACATACTTTACTTTAAAAAGTTTTTCGGCACCTTCACTAAAAACACTATAAGTGGTATTTTTATCTCCTCTTATAAACTTATTAAACTCTTCTAGTTTTCCTCTTTTTCTCTCCCATCCTAGCCACTTATTCTCCTTTTCATTAAACTTTCTATGTCTACATAAAAAGAAAAAATGACCATTATCTTTCTTATACTTTGTATTTAACTTATTAATTTCTTCTAAACAAAATTTAGATATCACTTCATCTTCTGCTTCTTTTTCTCTATGACTATCTATAAAATCTCCCAATATAGCAAAATATAGATTTTCATCATTATTTCCTAAATAATAAGTTTCTAAATTTCTCATTAAACTTTTAGCTTTGTCTATACTTTCTATTAGCGTAGGAACTACCACACAGGTGATTCCTTCTTTAGGAATTCTATCAGATACATTAATTTTAGGTAATACATTAGGTGTACTTAAATTAGTAATACTCCAATTTAAGATGGATACCACAACCTCACTGAGCGGTATAATAGTAACTATTCCAGATAAAATATATTTAGATATTGATATATTAGTATCATTTATATAGCTCCAAGTTATAAATCCTCCCACTAGTGTGGCTGTAAGAATAACAATAGTTCCTATATAAATACCAACAGCTCTTCCCTTTATCATATTTTTTAACTTTTCAAATCCTTTAAAATCAATATTCAAAATATGATTAAGCTTTTTTCTACCACTGTCAATTAGATAATATCCCACATGATTTTCAAATTCTTTATCATTATTTACTTCTGCACACTGTAGTACTTTTCTAGCAACAAATGTCTCAGAAATTTTATTTTGTCTAGCTATTTTTTCTAAAACATGTCTATAATAGTCTTTGGAATAAAAATCCATAGCACTATAAACCATAGCAGGATCTTTACTTAATATTTCTTCTACTTTATTGCTAATATTAAATACTTCTTCCCAATTTATATTATCTAAATTTCTTAAACCATTAATGCTACTACTAATGGCTGTAGAATAGATACCATCACTTTTATTAGAATCTATAATAATCTTATCTAAAGTAATTTCATTTTCGCTTAACTTATCTTCTATCCATAAATTTAATTCATCGTAATTTACTCCATTATCTCTTAAAACTCTTATTAATGCATCCGCAAAGTATTCTGTAAATTTAATATTATTCTCTGATATAAAATCCATAGCTCTCTTCATATTTTCTTCATTATAATACTTAATAATCCTATCAGCTAATCTTTCTCCTCTATGTCTATCATTTGCTTTATCCACTATCAATACTGAGCTTTTTCCTATTATCTCTAAATAGGCTATTTTAAGCATTATAGGTAAAGCCCATAATTCTCCCATAGTTAATATAGTTGTTTCTTGATATCTTTTTAAAAATTTATTAATACTATCTCTAGTTAACTTATCTCTATAAATTCCTAATATTTCTCTTGATACAGCATAAATTCTAGGATACCCTTTTAATGCTCCACTTTTTAGTATAGGTAGTGATTTTAAATATTTCTTTGATAAATGTTTTTTTATAAATTTATACTCTTTTTCAATAACATAGATATTATCTAATATCCATTGTGTTCCTTTTATCTTGAAATATTCTCTATTTTCATCCACTTTAAATAGATTATGGCACCCCAATATATTATTAAAATGCTTATCTAAATTGGAAATTAAATCATTCCTACTTATTTTTTCAATTTCTCTATGGTCTCTGGCTATATCATCAATAGCATCTTCCAATTTCTCTTTATTTTCTGCTAAAAAACTATTGTCACTAATCTTAATATATGCTCTTCTCTTATTTCTATTTTTGATTACATACATAAGAAGAACTATGCTTAGTATAAGTATTAAATTTACTAAAATAAATATGTGGTCCATGGTGCTATCCCCTTTCAATGATGCTCAACTATTATTATTACCAAATTAACTTAAATCTATAATAGTAAATATTTTTCTATCCTATGGATTAGCCTTCTCTTATAGCTAAATAAAAGCCATCTAAGAAAAGTAACTTTATATCTTACTTATCTTAAATGGCTTCTTTATATATGCTATTGTGAACTACCTTTAGTTAATACTCTATAACTACCTGGTCGCACATTAAATTTTACTTCTTTCCCATCACTAGTTTCAATAATTCTTCCTTTGTTAGAAGGAGTTTCTATAATTATATTATATTTTGTAAAACTCTATAAAGGATTTTGTTACATAACTATGATCCTTAACTCCTGCAAACTCTCTTATAGAATGCATAGCAAGGGTTGAATTTCCAATATCTACAGAACGTATATTCAAATGTGTTGAAGAAATTGGTCCTATGGTTGAACCACCTCTTAAATCTGAACGATTTACAAACTTTTGTACTGGTACTTCTGCTTTTTTACAAATAGACTCATATACAGCAGAAGAATCTGAATCACTAGTATATGCGCAATTTGCATTTATCTTTATAACAGGACCTTTATTTACAATTGGTCTATTAGTGGGATCTGCCTTTTCTGGACTATTAGGATGAACTGCGTGAGCATTATCTGCCGAAATAATAAATGATCTGCTAAGTGCTCTAAAGAACTCTTCTCTCCCTTTTCCTAGACAAAGAGTAATTCTTTCTAAAATATTTGCTAACATATCAGAATCGGCTCCTTGTTTTGTAGAGCTTCCAACTTCTTCATTATCAAAACATACCATTACATTTATGCCTTCAGTTATTGGAGCTTCTTTTAGTGCCTCAATTCCAGCATGAACCATTTGAAGGTCATCTAATCTACCTGAAGATATAAATTCATCTTTTAATCCAACAATACATCCCTTTTCAAATTCATAAAGGAATAAATCAAAATCTATAATATCCTCTTTATTTACCTTCAATTCCTCAGCTAATATATTTATTAATACATTATCCTTTTCTAATTCTTCAGTTACCATTGCAAGTAGTGGAAGTGTATCTTTTTGTGGATTTAATTCTCCTCCAGAATTGGCTTCCCTATTCATATGAATTGCTAAGCTAGGTATTATTAATATTGGTTTCTTTATGTTCACTAACCTTAACTCTGGATTAAGTAAATTTTCACCTTTTAAAGCAACTCTTCCTGCTACAGATAGCGGTCTATCCATCCATGTACTTCTTATTAAACCACCATAAACCTCAGTATTTAATTTAATATAATTATTTTCTGATATAATTTCACTATTTGGTTTTATTCTAAATGTAGGTGAATCTGTATGAGCACCTATAATTTTAAATCCATGGTTCTCAACCTCACCATTACCTACAGTAAATGCAACTAATGCAGAACCATTTTTAGTAGTATAATATTTACCACCATTTTCTAATATCCATTTATCCTCTTCCTTTAATTCCTTAAACTCGCAACCTTCAAGAGAATCTTTAACATTTTTTACTGCATGAAAAGCAGTAGGGCTTTCATACAAAAAATCTATAAGTTCTTTAGCAAACTTCAATTCTTTTGACATAATTAATCCCCTCCTTAAAACAAAATACTAGTAATAGTATACCAAACTTTTACTACATTTCCTACGAATTTTGTGATTTTCCCTAATTTATAACATGTTCTCGTGTTATACTATAGTTATGAGAAAAAATATATTGATAAAGAGGTGTAATAATTGATTTCTCAAAAACTTATAACAAAATTTATTAGAAATAGTGAGGATATAAAAAATAAAAAAGTCAGAGAACGCTATGGATATCTTGGTGGAGTTATTGGTATTTTAGTAAATCTAGTTTTATTTTCAATTAAAATCACTGCTGGACTTTTAGTTAATAGTATTGCTGTAATTGCTGATGCTTTTAATAATCTCTCCGATGTTGGTGCTTCATTAGTAACTATCTTTGGATTTAAACTTTCAAGTAAACCAGCGGATAAAGAACATCCCTTTGGACATGGAAGAATTGAGTACATTTCTGGTCTTATAGTTGCATTTTTAGTAATATTAGTTGGCTTTGAATTTATAAAAAGCTCTTTTGAGCGAATTAAAAACCCTGTTTCTGTAGAATTTTCACTGCTTCCATTTATTCTTTTAATCATATCTATATCATTTAAAATATGGTTAAGTAGGTTCTATAGAGGTATAGGTAACAAAATAAATTCTTCCGCTCTTAAAGCTTCTTCTGTAGACTCAATAAGTGATGTAATATCTTCTTCTACTGTAGTTATATCACTATTAATCTCAAAATTTACATCACTTCCTATAGATGGATATATTAGTCTAGTTGTTTCCTTTGTAATTCTTTATGCAGGATATAACCTAATTAAAGATACTTTAAATCCATTACTTGGAGTTGCTCCTGATGAAGATTTGGTAGAAGATATTCAAAAAATGTTATTATCCTATGAACATATAGATGGTGTTCATGACTTGCTAGTTCATAATTATGGCCCTGGAAGAATAATTGCTTCTATTCACGCTGAAGTTCCTCTTGATATTTCTGTTGTTGCTGCTCATGAGGTTATAGATAGAGCTGAAAAAGAAATTTCTTCTGAACTGGGTATATATCTGCTAATTCATATGGATCCAGTAACTACAAATGATGAGGAGATTCTTATTGCAAAAAAAGAATTGGAAGAAGTTTTAAATAAAATTCCTCATATATCTTCTTTTCATGATTTTAGAGTAGTAGGTGAAGGTGACTATAAAAATCTAATATTTGATGTAGTAGTTAAGAATGACTTTATAATAACTAAAGAATCAGAACTTAAATTACAAAAACAAATAAATGAGGAAATTAAGAAAGTTTCTCCAAATCACAACGTAATAATTACCGTAGATGCATCTTTTATCTAATTAATTTGAATTTTTATTAACCATTTTTAACTTATATAATATTATGATAGTGTAGAAATCATTGGAGGATTAATTATGACTGGAATATCCACTCACTATTTTTTAGGTGGCAATACCGGAAAAGGCTTTTACTCTCACTTTAATTATATTATTTCCCAAAAGGATGCAACTAGAATTATTTGCTTAAAGGGCGGTCCTGGCACAGGAAAATCTTCCCTTATGAAAAAAATTGGAAAACACTACATTGATAGAGGATATGATGTAGAATTTCATCATTGTTCTTCTGATAGTGATTCTTTAGATGGAGTTCTAATTAAAGAATTAAAAGTAGCTATACTTGATGGTACATCTCCCCATATGATAGATCCTATTACTCCTGGTGCAGTAGATGATATAGTGAATATGGGAATATGTTTAAAAGAAGAGAATTTTAAGAGCATAAAATTTAGCATTTTAGCTGTAAATGAAGAAATTGGAAATTCCTTTAGAAGAGCTTACAGATTTTTTGCTGCTGCTAAATCTATTTATGATGATTGGTATACCTTTAATAATGAAGCTTTAAATCTTTATGAACTTAATATTTTAAAAGAAAATTTGAAGAATAGAATTCTTCCTAATACTTTCTCATCACTGGGTAAAAAACGCCACCTATTTGCAACAGGATTTACTCCAGAGGGAGTTATAACTTATATTCATAATATAATAAAAGACATGTCCAGTGTTTATATACTTAAAGGCTCTCCTGGAACTGGCAAAACTCGTGTTCTTGAATATATTGCAGATGAAGCTATTCGAAGAGGTCTAGATGTAGAGATTTTACACACTCCACTAAATCCTGAAAAAATTGAACATTTATTAATTCCTGAATTAAAGGTTGCTCTAGTAACATCAAATGAAATTACCAAAATAGAATTTCATGGCGAGGAATATGATATGGATAGTCTATTAGATGCAAATTATATTGAAAAAAAACAAGATGATATAGACGATGTTTCTTCCATTTTTTACATCTTGCTTCAAAAAGGTCTTGATTGTATAAAAACAGCTAAAGATTTACATGATGAATTAGAGGAATTCTATGTTCCTAATATGGATTTTAATAAGGCCGACCAAATATATGACGAAGTATTAAATAAAATTCAAGGATATGAAGAAAGCTTATAATATATTATAAATAAAAAGTAATAGCATCACAGGGTGCTATTACTTTTTATTTCTATTTTTTATTTCTTAATAACTACTAAATTATGAAGTGCTCTTGTACACATTATATACATTAAATTGTCTTTGTATCTTTCTTGGATGTCCTCTTCAATTATAATAGCTCCATCAAATTCTAAACCTTTTGCATAATAGCTAGGCATAATCATAGAGCCCTCGGCAATATGAAGATTCTCTTTATCTATAAGCTTTAATGAAATATCTTCTTTTAACAAATCATATATATACTTAGATTGAGATAAATTTTTAGTTATAATAGCTATATTTTCAAGATTTTTTTTCTTCAAGCTAGATGCTAGCTCTATAATATTTTCTTTTATATCTTTCTCATCCTTTACTATTATCTCATTAACAGAATCTCCAGTTCTAACCATAGGTACTATGGAAATATCATCTATATACCTATTACTATATTCCATGATTTCTTTAGTTGAACGATAACTCTTATTTAACTTAAACATTTCAACTGAATCATCACCAAATATATCTTTAATACTATTTAAAGAAGAATTATTTCCAATAGGTATTAATTGCTGATTACTATCTCCAACTATAGTCATAGATTTAGTATTTACAAGTTCTTTTAATACTACAAATTGTAGTGGTGAATAATCTTGAGCCTCATCGATTACTAAATGTTTAATTTCTCTATTAAGCCTTAAGCCCATAAGTTTAGCCTTTAGATATAATATAGCAACCAAGTCTTCTTCTGTATATTCTTTATCACCATTAAATTCTTCATATATCTTTTCTATATTTTTTCCATCTAAATAACTTAATGTAGCTTTTACTTCTATTGCATCTCTTACTAATTCTCTTATTTCTAACTTTCTTTTGAATTCTAAATCATTTATATGAAGTATTAATTTTTCAGGGGTAAACTCTTTCTTTTTCTCTTTATACTTCATCTCAATAGATCTAAATTCTTCATCTCTCACATCCCTAATTCTAGAGAATAAAATTCTTTTAATTTTTTTACTTCTTCTAAATAACGGAAGTGAAGTAAAGTCTTTTGTAAACATGCCTTTTATCTCTTCTTTAGTTGCTATAACTTTGTCTCTAAAGAAAACTCCATCACTAAAATAACTATCTTCTTCTAATTTAATAATAAGTTTATCTAGATCGTCCATAAATTTTAAGGATCTCTTATAAATAATTTCTTTCTCAAAACCTTTATCTTTATTAAGAATTCTTTCCATAACATCTTTAATATCTATAACATCATCTACATCTACTAAATCTAAAGCTAAATCTAAAAATGTAGTTTGGAACACTCCTGTCTCTCCTAAAGTTGGAAGAACATTTGAAATATAATCTATAAATATTCTATTAGGCCCTAATATTAAAACCTTATTTTCTAAAAGATTTCTATAATTATAAATTAAATAAGCAACTCTATGAAGTGCAATAGTAGTTTTACCACTTCCAGCTACACCATCTACAACTAGTATCTTATTCTTATCTTTTCTTATAATCTCATTTTGTTCTTGTTGTATAGTCATAACTATGTCTTTAAGCTTATCTGAAGAGTTTTTGCTTAATACCATTTGAAGAATATCGTCTTTTATATCGATATTAGAATTAAATAATCCCTCTAATTTACCTCTCTTTATGATATATTGAACCCTTCCTAAAATAGAAGCTGTAACTTCTCCTTCAGGTGAATTATACTGTCCAATATTTCCTGTATTATTATAAAAAAGTGCTGAAATTGGAGCTCTCCAATCTATAATTAGTGGTTCAAAGGTTTCCTCTAAAGTTACTCCAAACCTTCCAATGTATATATCTTCTATTCCATAATCTTCTTCTCTAAAAGTAACTTTACCAAAATAAGGAGAAGCTTTTAGTACTGTTAGTTCTTTTAATTTTCTATCAGTGCTTTTAAAATTTTCTTCTTTTACGTAGTTTTCATGGTCAAAATACTCTATTATCTTATCATCATCATCTTTAAATTCTTCTAAAGCATTTTTTCTGTATTCTAATATGGCATTGGTTATATGCTTCCTTTTCTCTATACACTTAAGAATTTCATCATTTATTATTTTTATAATATGTTCTAATCTTTCTTCTTCTATTGCAACCTCTAACTGTTTCTTTAATTGGTCTTTAAGATCATTTGACATAAAACCACTTCCTTTATTAGATATTAGATTCTTATAATGAATTTTCATAGCAACTTATTATAAGTTCTATATTTTAATCATAAACCCCTTCATCTATGCAAAATTAATATAATATATAGATACATAAAGTTTTCTTATACTATTTCTTCCCAACCTATTATATCAGTAATTCCAAGACCAGGTTCATCGGATAAAGTGATTTTATTTCCTTCAAACATTGCTCCTCCAACTATAGGATCCTCTGCAAAGTATAGCATTGTATCTAAATCTGCCGTTATCATATTTCCTCTTGAAGCTGCAAAACTTGCTGCTGCTGTGATACCAATTTTGCTCTCTAACATACAACCGACCATACACCTTATACCCATGGTATCTGCCATATTATAAATTCTTATGGCATTTTGTATCCCTCCACATTTCATCAGTTTTATATTGATTAAGTCACAAGCTCTATTCTGAATTACCTTAAAAGCCTCTGGGGATCCAAACACTGATTCATCAGCTAAAATCATAGTGTCCACATTATCTTTAATAAATTTCAATCCTTCGATATCCCAACCTTTAACTGGTTGTTCTACAAACTCTATATCTAAATCTAATTGCTCTATCTTCTTAATTATCTTTATTGCATCTTTAGGTGACCAGCCTTGATTACCATCAACTCTTACTTTTATTCCTTTTCTAATAGCGCGTCTAATAAATTTCACTTTTTCAAAGTCTGATTCTACATTATTTCCAAGCTTTATCTTTATATTAGTATAGCCATCTCTAGTAGCTTCATAGGCTGCATTTATCATATTTTCCATCTTATCATCATCTTGTATAGTTATATCTGTAAGTACCGTTGAATTAAAGCCTCCTAATAACTTATATAATGGAGTATTTACTCCTTTACTCCAAAGATCATATATAGCAATTTCTACAGCTGCTTTTGCACTATTATTTCCTCTAATGCATTCATCCATAACTTTAAAAATACATTGAAGACAAGTAAGATCCATTCCCTTAATAAAAGTAGTAATATGTTTAATAGCACCTACAATTGAACTTTCTGTCTCCCCCGTCACTCTTGGTGCTGGCGCTGCACTTCCTATTCCCACATCTCCATTTTCTGTAAAAATCTTTACAACTACTTCGTTAGAATAATTATAAACTCCGTTTTTAGTTACGAATGGTTTTTTTAATGGCATTGTAATTCTACCAACTTTAACATCTGCAATAATCATTTTTATACCCCTACTACTTATAAATTTATATTTTTAATATTATTAATCTATTCGGATTATATTCATATAAAATATGCTTAAAATATGCTAGATTTTTTTACATTTTCGTAAAAATTTCTATCTAGTCAAGTCATAATTATACACCAAAGCCTAAAGTAGTCAAGCCATATAGTAGATTGTTTTTGTTCAATTTATTTATTTAAATAGTAGATATTACTCTCAATGTCTACATATTTCCTAATATCAACCCTGGTTATTTTTTATTCCTATAAACTTTATCCATCTTTTTCTAGCAATATATCTTATGTACATTACAAGCCTCTCTATAGCTACTTCTTCCGTATCACCTAATCTCCTTGCCATTTCAAGTGCAATATCATATATACTTCTTTTACCATCTATTAAAGTCCATGCTAACGAAGATTTATCATCAAAGACTATATCACTAAGGTTATTTTTTTTCACTAACCATCTTGCAAACTTTTCTATAGGTTTGTTATGTTCAAAGTATAAAGTAACTATATTATTTTCATTAATTTTATAGTTATCATGTTCGATTTGAGGAATATATAAAAGAAAATTCTTTTCTTCTTTATTTTGTGTTTTTTTACCTTTCATACAAATCACCTGCAAATTAGTTAAGAGCCTAAACGGCTCTTAACTTTAATATTATTAATAATTATATCCATATTTTTTAATATTATAAGAAATATTATCAGTAATCATCATTTACCTTTAAGTTCTTTCATTATCTCCACTACAAGAAATAAGATAAATAATTACTCCAAGAATTATAAATATCCCTGTTGACAATATAGAGTTTTGGGTTATTCCTTCAAAATTAAGTCCAAAGGCCACATTAAGTCCTAAAGTAGCAAACGCTGCTACTACTATACCCATTAATGCGTCTCCAGCAACTAATCCAGAAGATATAAGAATACCTCTCTCCACTTTTTCTTTCATAAGAGATTCATTTTTCTTAAATTTCTTCTCAACAAATATTCTAATTATACCACCTGATAATATACCTGCATTTAAATGTATCGGTAAGTATAAACCAAGAGCAACTGGTAGTACTGGAAGACCAGATATTTCTGCAAATATAGCTATAGATACTCCCACAAACACTAGTACCCAAGGTAATTCACCAGTCATAACACCTTCTATAACCATTGACATAAGAGTAGCTTGTGGTGCTGGCACTGCTTCTGATCCAATTCCATATGTATTATGAAGCATTAATAATACATATCCAGAAACTACAGCACCAAATATTAATCCTAAATACATTCCAATTTGTACTTTTTTTGGAGAACCACCAATTATAAATGTAGTCTTTAAACTTTGAGCTGTACCACCAGCAACGGCTATGGCTACACATACTATACCACCTACCATAACAGCTGTAATCATTCCACCTTCCCCTATATTACCAGTTATCTTTAATATGGCCGTAACAAATAGTAAAGTAGCAATAGTCATACCTGATACAGGATTATTTGATGCACCAATTATACCAACCATTCTTGCAGAAACTACTGCAAAGAAAAATGAAAATACTACTGCCATTAGTGAACCTATTATTCCTACTCTAATTTGCGGCAATAACCATGCAAGAACAAATACTAGTATTGCTGAAGCTATCACCCAAACAATTGGTGGATCTTCATTTATTCTAGTAGTTACACCACTTTCTTTTTTACCTATACCTGACATGGCTTCTTTAAAAGATCTAATAATGGTTGGTGCAGATTTTCCTAGAGAAATGAATCCTCCTGCAGCAACCGCTCCCGCTCCTATATATCTAATATACTTACTCCNNTATATATCTGAAGCTCCCATCTCAGAGATTAACATAGTTGAAGGAAATAAAGGTTCTGGAACTGTACTACCTATATACTTAATAAGTGGTATTAATCCAAGCCAAGCTACAAGAGATCCTCCAAACATAAATGCCGATGCTTTTGTACCTACAATAAACCCAACACCTAGAAGTGAAGCTAATGTATCTATTCCAAATACAGAATTTTGATATGCAGGTATAACCCATTCTGGTCTTTCACTCCAAAGAGCAAATCCCCCAGAAGCTAACTTATAACCTCCTCCAATTCCAAGACCCATTAAAACCATTTTAAATCCACTACCACCTTCACTTCCATTAACTAAAACTTCAGCTGCAGCCATAGACTCGGGATATACTAAATTCCCATGCTCCTCAACTATTAAAAATTTTCTTAGCGGTGTAACAAAAAATATACCTACTAGCCCTCCTAGAAGAGTAACAATAACTATTGTAGAAATCCTTAAGGTAATTCCCCATAAAATAATTGCTGGTAGTATAAATATAATTCCACCTGCTATAGATTCTCCAACCGCTGCAATTGAAGCAACCATATTAGCCTCTAATATATTGTTTCTTTTAAACACCCCTTTTAAAATTCCTGTGGCAAGTATTGCCCCAGGTATACCTGCTGAAATTGTAAGACCAACCTTTAATCCTAAATAAGTGTTTGCAGCCGCAAATATCATTGTAAATACTGCACCCATTAGAAGAGAGTAAACACTTGACTCAGGCATTGCTGTTGTAGTTGATATAAAAGGCATGTAATCATCACCTTTTATACCACCATAGGCAGTATGTGATAACTTTTTATTATCTTTCATTTATAATTCCTCCTTTGTAAAATATATCAGTCACATTGATTACACACTTTTAGACTTATTTTTAATATTTACTTTTCCTCTTATTCCACTACTTACCACTTTGTTTTATTGACGATTTTAGTTATTGTTAAATTACCTTATACCTTTAAATATATTTTATGGATATGAATTTATCTTTCCCTAAATATAGTTTGATTATTATTTTATTTAGCATACATTTAAATAAAAAAAGGGGGCGTCGCAAAA
>NZ_DLNT01000059.1:0-133092 GCF_002477055.1 Clostridium sp. UBA7503 | reverse complement strand
TTTTGCGACGCCCCCTTTTTTATTTTACTAGTATAGGTAAGATATATATTAAAATTATAAATGAGAAAATTCATAGTATAGAACCTAGCACTAAAATTGTTTTTGCTAATGATTTTAAAAAGTTTCTATATTATCTATAATTCCATAAACTTATTTTAATATATGTATTATAAAAAATAATCACAGGCTAATAGGGAATAAGATCCTTACTAGCCTGTTTTGTATAAAATTATAAATAGAAAGTGTCATTAATTAAATATAAAAAGGTAGAAAGCAATATAAAAGGTAGAAAGCAATATAATATGAAGTGCACCCTGTCAAGTAGACAGTAGAAATAACAAAAGTTTTGTAATCGCCAATCACTTACATGGTTGGCGATATTTTATTATACAGCTTTCAAATGTCTTCTATATTCCAATGGAGTCATGCAATTGAGACATTTCTGATATCTGTGGTTATTATAATAATCTATATAATCAATAATTGCAATTTCCAAGTCATGATAAGTATGGAATTTTTTCAGATAAAACATTTCTGATTTTAGCATTCCCCAGAAAGCTTCCATTGGGCCGTTGTCAATACATCTCGAAACTCTTGGCATACTTTAAGACATACCAGCATCATCTAACTTCTTTTTGAATAATTTACTTGTGTATTGAAACCCTCTGTCACTATGGAATAGAGGTTTCACATCAGGATATTCTGCACGAGTAATATTAAATGTCTTAAATACAAGCTCATTATTATTTGAATGTCCTAATACAAACGAAACAATGCTTTTGTCTCCAAGATCCAATATGGCACTTAGATAAGCTTTATTCCCTAAGCCATACTTCATCTCTGTTACATCAGTGGCCCATTTTTTACCAAAGCTATCAGCTTCAAATTCTCTGTTGAGTAAATTTTCAGCAGTTACTTCTGGGGTAGACTTTATATAATTCTTTCTCTTTCTACGACATACAGACTTAAGATCTAAAATTTTCATAAGTCGATATATTCTTTTATGATTAACTTTTAGATTATTCTCGCGATTAAGTTTTATTGTCATTTGACGATAACCTAAAATTCCATTTCTCTCTTCATATGTATTTTTAATTATCGGAAGCAATTCTTTGTTAAACTGTTCGTTAGTGCTTTCTTTTCTATTAAGCCACTTGTAGTACGCTGATCTTTGTATTCCAGCAAATTCACATAATCCTGCTATAGAATAACCTTCAGTATCATGAAGGTCTCGTATTGTAATGTATATAGTTTCATACTTTACTTGGCTTAGTATCACCACCGTTCTACTTCATCGAGTTTTTTTAAGAAATCTATTTCCATATGTTTACGTTTATTTTCTGTTAGAAGCAATTTATTCTGTGCTTTCAATTTTTCTATTTCAGACATTTCATCTATCGATTTTCTTTTTCCTCGCTTATCACATAATGCTTCAATACCACCTTCTCTATACTTAGTTATCCAAGCATAGACCTGATTATATGAAACTTGAAAGTGTTGTGACGTTTCAGCATAATTATTATGATGTTCAATACAATATCTAACTATTTCAATGCGCTCTTCATATGTCGTTTTACGGCCTTTAATCATAATAGTCGTTCCTCCTGTTCCGGAAGTCTTTAAACTCTCATGATTATTATACTTTAAAATCCAATCTTGCAACTGGTGAAGTGAGCGTATTTTATACTTTTTACATATGTCATGAAGTGAACCACATCCGGATAAATAGTCTAAGACTGCCTTCTCCTTTAGTGTGGAAGAGTAACTTCTGTTCTTAGAAGAAGGTAAGAGTCATTCCGGTCCAAATGATTTATAAAGTGTTATCCATTTTTCTATGCTTGAACGATGTAGCTGATAGCGATCTGCAATGTGCTGCAAAAGATATTTGCCAGATAAGTAGTCTTGTACTGATGTTATTTTTTCTTGTGCTGAAACTTTTCCTTTTCTAACCATAAAAAATATGTTCCTCCTTGTAATAATCAGTTTTATTATTTTAACTGTCTACTACAAAGGGAGCATATCAAAACTTGCTACCCTTATTTTTTATTTATAGTAATATTAAAAATCAAAACCACTATAAAAACATTGTTTACTTTTATAGTATAGATTGTTATTATATTATTGTAAAAATATTATAATAAATATAAATTGTTAAAATAATAAAAATATATGTAATTATTAAAATCTAATGATTCGCACCACGTATACGTATTAAAATTATGAAATAAGATGCATCTAATTTGGGATTTGACACTGAAAATATTCCCAATATGATTAAGGAAGAAATATTAGATAACATTCCAAAAGATTGGAGTGTCACTGAGAATAATGGATTTATACATGTTAGAGATGCTGATGGAATTATTAGAATTCGATTTGATCCACCAGACTCTGTGACATCATATCCACATGAGCATTTGTTTAATAAAAGTAAAAACCCATTAGATATACTAGGTAATATAGTGAATAAGAAAACTCCAGGTGCACATATACCGTATAGTAGTAATTAGGGGGAGGTATAATGGATAGTGTAGAAATACAAAATAAAATTGATGAATTATATTATTGGGATTCATGGGTTAAAGAATTATCTTGTAATTATTTTGCAGATGAAGTGAAGTTAGTGTATGATGATGATGAATATGATGTTATATATAATTTTAGTGGATGTTATAATATAGAATTTAATCATGGTGTTGGATATACGAAAGAAAAACCTATACGAGAGTGTAATTTTAGCCAGTTACCATATTCAATGCAATCAGTAGAAGTGAAAAACGTTATAATTGATGAAAAAGAATTTTATGAATTCAATATAAATATGAATCCACTTGAAGTAAGAATTGTATGTAAGGATATTAAGATAGAACAAATTGAAAGTATTACTAATTAACTAAGGCAATTAGCATATGGGAAAACTAAAGATTATAACATAAATATGGAGCAAGTATATAAGTTTATAATTTACTATGAAACGCAAAGCTCAGCTTTATAAAAATTTGATAAGAATATAAGTCCGTATAAAGCAGTAAAAGAGTATATAGTACATGATAAAATAACATCTTTTGAAGTAAGAGAATATGAATAACAAATAGGTATAAGGGTAGTGAGGTAAAACTTGCTACCATCATTTTTATTTATAGTAATATTAAAAATCAAAACCACTATAAAAACATTGTTTACTTTTATAGTATAGGTTGTTATTATATGAAAATAAATACTTATGTAAAGGAATTGTTTACATGAATAGATTGAAAAAGAAAATGGAAGAATATTATTATTGGGACTCTAGAGTTAAATCATTGGAGTGTGATTATTTTGCAGATGAAGTTAAATTAATTTATGATGCTGTGGAATGTGATGTTATATATCGTTTTACAGGATGTTATAGTACAGAGTTTAATCATGAAATTGCATATAAAAAAGATAAGCCGATGAAAGAATGTACGTTGGGTCAAATACCATATTTTATTCAAGACATTAAGTTAAGTGAGAATATAATAGAAGATAAAAAATATCTTAGTATTAGTATTAATATGTTTCCTATGTATATAAAAATTTTGTGCGAAGATATTAAAATAGAACAAATCCCTAAAAAAGGTGATAGTTAAAATAAGAGTAAAAATGAAAAGCCTAGAGTTTAATTCAGGCTTTTTTATTTTACTAGTATAGGTAAGAGATATATTAAAATTATAAATAGAAAGTGTCATTAATTAAAAATATAAAAAGGTAGAAAGCAATATAATATTACTTTCTACCTTATTTTTCTTTTGTATAAGCACATAGCTGAGAGTGAACTCAAATAAATTATAGACACTTAATCTTGATTATATACATCAAATGTAAAAGTATGAATAGTAATGAAAATATTTTCTTGATTTATAGAATCATTACTCAATTTCCTTAAGTTTATCTTCCTTTCAAAATTTGTAGAAGTTCTTCTTTGTTTGAATCTACTAACCTCAACAATGACTCTGTTACTAATCTAGATGTATTTGGTCCCGTAGTGACAGTTACGTTTAATTTTCTTTTTTTCTTCATTGTAAATCACCTCGTTTGAAAATATTGACAAAATATGAATTTCATATACAATTAAAAGTATAATATAGATTTGCGGGATTATTTATGAAGAAAATATTTAATTTATTATTATGTGGAATAATGATATTAGGTCTAGTTGGATGTGGGCATAAAAAGACAGAGGAAATAACATTATCAGAACTAGAACAGTATATTAAAGAAGAACTTAAAAATAAAAACTCTTCGATAGAAGAAGTTGAAACAGCATGGAATGAAACAAAAATAGTAGTCAATGAATTTGGTGAAATGACAATATCATCAAAGAAAATACCCTCTTTTCATACACTTGTTTTAACGGATATCTTAGTTCAACTTAAAGACCGAGTCACCTATATGAAAAGAGAGTATGAAATAAATAAAAAATTTATTGACTGTATATTTATATTAAAAAACGGGAAAATTATAACCGTAGAAGTAGATATTTTTAATAGGACAAAAGAAGAAAAATTACTCAGTATTTATGAAGAATTGAGCAAAACAAATGCTCCTGTAACAATACTAGTTGTAAGCAAACATAAACGTCAGAAAATATAGTAAGTATCATGAAATAAACTAAAGATGAAACCTTAGTAATATACTCAACTAAATTCACTTTACCTATCCATATCGTTGGATAGGTTTTTTTATATACTTTTGGAGAGAACAGGAGGGCGTAAGCGTATGATGAAACGAACACACATAGCTATAGGTGTAGCTGCTATATTACCAATAATATTAAATAATCTAATATCAGCAATAGGAGTGTTAGGATCTGTTGTTCAGGATTGGGATTATCTTTTAGAAATAAAACATAGAACTTATACCCACTGACATAAAAATAAGTGTAAGATCTACATACCTGTATTGGAGGATTAAGAGATGACAGATAATGAAAAAGAGTTTTACAATTTATTATCAGAACTTATTTTAAAAGAAGAGAAAAAGGCCAAGGGCAATCCTTAGCCTTTCTTTTCGTGTATTGTATATGCTATAATACTATAGAAATTTAATAAATATATTGGATATTGGAGGAACATCAACAATGAGTAATAATGTAAAAAATATAAATAAATTAAATGAACCTAAAACCTTCTGGATTTGTACATGGGGTTGTCAAATGAATGAAGAGGACTCCGAAAAATTATCTGGTGGATTAAAACCATTAGGGTATATAAGAACTGATTCTAAAGAAGAGGCGGATATAATAATCTTTAACACATGTTGTGTTAGGGAAAATGCTGAGCAAAAGGTAGATGGAAACTTAGGAGCTTTAAAAAAATTGAAAAAAGAGAATCCTAATAAGGTTATTGCTGTTACAGGTTGCATGATGCAACAAGAGGGAATGGCAGATAAAATAATAGGTAAGTTTCCTTTTGTAGATATAATTATAGGAACTCATAATGCCTATAAGTTTACAGAATATCTTGGAAGAACTTTAGGTGGAGAAAGGCCAATAATAGAAATTTGGGATAAAGAAGCAGATATAATAGAAGGAGCTCCTATTGATAGAGCAAGTACTATAAAAGGCTTTGTTACAATAATGTATGGTTGTAACAATTTCTGTACTTATTGTATAGTTCCTCATGTAAGAGGACGTGAAAGAAGTAGAAACTCCGCTGAAATAATAAAGGAAATAGAGAGTATGGTTAAAGAGGGATATAAAGAAATTACTCTTCTTGGACAAAATGTTAACTCCTATGGTAAGGGATTAGACGAAAATATTAATTTTGCAGAACTTTTAAGAAGAATAAATGAAGTAGATGGTATTGAGAGAGTGAAATTTATGACTTCTCATCCAAAGGACTTAAGTGATGAAGTAATTGATGTAATTGCAGCTGGAGATAAGTTATGTGAATCTATTCATCTTCCAGTACAATCTGGATCATCAACAATATTAAAAAAGATGAATAGACACTATACTAGAGAGCAGTATTTAGAATCAATTAGAAAAATTAAAGAAAGAATTCCTAATGTATCATTAACTACGGATATAATTGTAGGATTTCCAGGAGAAACTGAAGAGGATTTTGAAGATACTTTAAGTCTAGTTAAAGAAGTTGAGTATGATTCTGCCTTTACCTTCTTATATTCTAGAAGGGG
This sequence comes from Clostridium sp. UBA7503, assembly GCF_002477055.1. NCBI lineage: Bacteria > Bacillati > Bacillota > Clostridia > Eubacteriales > Clostridiaceae > Clostridium > Clostridium sp. UBA7503. Next base: position 126,933 of record NZ_DLNT01000059.1, on the reverse strand, counting down.
TGGTACTCCTGCAGACTTAATGTTTGACCAAGTAGATGAAAAAGTTAAAAAAGATAGATTCAATAGATTAGTTGAAGTCGTTAATGAAATTTCTGCTAAGAAAAATAAGCTTTATGATGGAAAAATTGTTGAAGTTCTTGTAGAAGGTGAAAGTAAAAGTGATGATACAAAATTAACCGGAAGGACAAGAACAAGTAAACTAGTTAATTTTACTGGTAATAAAGAAAATATAGGTAAGTTAGTTAATGTTAAAATCACTAAAGCAAATTCTTTTTCATTAATAGGAGAAGAAGTATAAAAGTGACTTTGTCGCTTTTTAAAAATAATTATGAAGGAGAGATATATATGGCATTAACTCCAATGATGCAACAATATTTTCAAATTAAAGATAAATATAAAGAATGTATCTTATTTTTTAGACTAGGCGATTTCTATGAAATGTTCTTTGATGATGCTAAAGTTGCATCAAAGGAGTTAGAGTTAACACTAACGGGAAGAGATTGCGGTCTTGAAGAAAGAGCTCCTATGTGTGGGATTCCTTTTCATGCAGCTAAGAATTATATTGGAGCCTTAATATCAAAAGGGTTTAAGGTAGCTATTTGTGAGCAGGTAGAAGATCCAGCAGTGGCTAAGGGAATTGTAAAGCGGGATGTAGTAAAAATTTATACCCCAGGAACTTACACAGAAGCTTCCTATTTAGATGAGAGTAAAAATAGCTATACAGCTAGTTTATATGTGAAGGGAAATCACATTGCATTGGCCTTTTGTGATGTGTCTACAGGGGATTTCTATGCTACTGAATTTAAATATAATATTAATGTACTTATAGATGAATTATGTAAATTTAATCCTCGAGAGATAATTATTACAGAAAACTTTAACCAAGAGATTATGGATGAAATTATAAGTAGAACATCTTTTTATATATCCCGCTTCCAAGATGATAATTTTAATATGGAAGAAGAAGATCTTAAAGAACAGTTCTTGAACATAGAAATAGAGAAACTATCAGAGATAGTAACTAAAACTTGTAATGGATTAATTAGATATATAAAAGAAACTCAAAAGGTTTCCTTGACTCATATAAATCATATAGAGATATATGATATCTGCACCTATATGACCATAGATGTTAACTCAAGAAGAAACCTTGAACTGGTGGAGAATATCAGAGATAAAGGAAAAACAGGAACTCTTTTATGGGTTATAGATAAAACAAATACATCTATGGGTGGAAGAAGAATTAGAAAGTGGTTAGAAGAGCCTCTAATTATTAAGAAAGATATTTTAAATAGACAAGATGCCATTGAAGAGTTTACTAAGGATATAATCTTAATGGAAGATTTAAAGGAAGCTTTAAATAGCATTTATGATATTGAGAGATTGGTTGGTAAAATAAGCTCTACTGCAATAAATGCAAAGGAACTTATATCATTAAAGCATTCCATTGCTAAAGTTCCAAGGATTAAAGAACTTATTTCTAATCTTACAAGTCCTTTAATGAAGGATGTTTATTCTAACTTAGATGAGCTAAGAGATATTTGGACTTTTCTCGAAAGCTCTATTATGAATGAACCTTCTTTGTCTGTTAAGGAAGGTAATATTATTAAAACTGGTTATAATTCATTAGTAGATGAATTAAGAGAAAGTAAAACTAATGGAAAGCTTTGGCTTGCAAATTTAGAAAATGAAGAGAGAATAGCTACAGGTATAAAATCCCTTAAGATTTCTTATAATAAGGTTTTTGGATATTATATAGAAGTTACAAAATCTAATCTTTCTTCAGTGCCAGAAGGAAGATATATCAGAAAACAAACTTTGTCTAATGCTGAAAGATATATAACCCCTGAGCTTAAGGAGATGGAAGATAAAATCTTAGGAGCAGAAGAGAAATTAATTGCTCTTGAATATTCTATATTTACAGAGATTAGAGAGAAATTAGAAGAAAATATAGAGAGAATGAAAAATACAGCTAAGCTTATATCTGAAATTGACTGTATATGGGCTTTGGCTATGGTTGCTAGAGAGCATAACTATGTGAAACCTGTAATTAATACTGAGGGAATCATAGAAATTAAAGAGGGCAGACATCCAGTTGTAGAAGTTATTACAAAGGCAAATAGCTTTATATCTAATGATACTACCTTAGACCTTGAAGACAATAGACTTATGTTAATTACTGGTCCTAATATGGCTGGTAAGTCTACATATATGAGACAGGTAGCTTTAATTACATTATTAGCTCAAATGGGAAGTTTTGTTCCTGCCAAAGAAGCAAATGTTTCTATTTGTGATAAAATATTTACTAGAATAGGAGCTTCTGATGACTTAGCTGGTGGTAAGAGCACCTTCATGGTAGAAATGTGGGAAGTATCAAATATTCTTAATAATGCTACCAATAAGAGTTTGGTTCTTCTTGATGAAGTTGGTAGAGGTACTAGTACCTATGATGGTCTTAGCATTGCATGGGCAGTTATAGAGTATATATGTAAAAATTCAAATATTAAATGCAAAACCCTATTTGCCACACATTATCATGAATTAACTAAGCTAGAAGGAGAAATTCCAGGAGTAAAAAATTACTCTATTTCAGCAAAAAAAGTAGATAATAATATTATATTCTTACGTAAAATTATAAAGGGCGGAGCAGATGAATCTTATGGTATAGAGGTTGCTAAACTTGCTGGATTACCTTCAGCAGTAATTTCTAGAGCAAGAGAAATTTTAGAAACTTTAGAAGATGGCACTTCAAAAGATATAATCAAAGAAGAAACGAAAACTGTAATTCCATCTACAGAGAAACTAGAAAAAATAGAAAAAGAAATTTGTTTAACTCAGCAAATAGCTTTTGAAGATGTAGCGATGCAAAACCTAATTGACGAAATTAAATCTATAGACGTACTTAATCTTACACCTATGGATGGATTTAATAAATTATACGATATTATTAAAAAAGCTAAGAATATATAGATAAAATAATTATTTAAGGTGGGTGTATTATGAGAAGAATCAATTTATTATCTGAAAACACTGCCAATAAAATTGCAGCAGGAGAGGTTGTTGAAAGAGCTAGTTCTGTTGTTAAGGAATTAGCGGAAAACAGCCTTGATGCTGACAGTAAAAACATAACTATTGAAATAGAAGAGAGTGGCAATAAGCTTATAAGAATCACAGATGATGGACGTGGTATTCATCCTGAGGATATAAAAATAGCTTTTTTGCCTCATGGTACAAGTAAGATAAGTTCCGTGGAGGATATTTACGACATTCAATCCTTTGGATTTCGTGGAGAAGCTCTTGCTAGTATAGCTGCTGTTTCAAAGGTAAGACTAAAATCAAGGATGGAAGCTTTTGATTATGGTAGAGAGATCTATATTGAAGGTGGAAAAGTAATCTATGAGAAAGATATAGGTTGCAATTTAGGAACGGAAATTGAAGTTAGGGATTTATTCTTCAATACTCCAGGGAGACAAAAGTTTCTAAAATCACCTCAAAGAGAAAAATCTATAATAAATGACTTGGTATTAAAGCTAGCTCTAGGAAATTATAAGACTTCTATAACCTTAATTAATGATGGTAAACAAAGCCTTAGAACCTTTAGTGAAGATGAATTAGATAAAACCATTAGAATTTTATATGGAAAAGAAGTATATGAAAATGTAATACCAATAGAAAACCATAGTGATATTTTATCTGTATATGGATATATTGGAAAAGAGAGTATTAGTAGAGGCAGTAGAAATAGACAAAGCATTTTTGTAAATAAGAGACTTATAAAAAGTTCTTTAATAACTGCTGCGGTAGAGAATGCATTTAAATCCTTTATTATGGTAAATAAATTTCCCTTCTTCGTTATACACATAGATATATTTCCAGAATTTATAGATCCCAATGTACATCCAACTAAAAATCAAGTTAAGTTTTTAGAGGAAAGAGTTTTATTTAAAACTATATTTGATGGAGTTCATAGTGCATTAAAAGAAAGCTTAAAGAAGAGTTTTATTATACCAGAAGAAATAGAGGATTTAGCTATAGTTCAAGAGGATAAACTACATAAAAGCTATACTTCTTCAGAGCCTAGTCAAATTGGATATTTAAATGATAATCACTATACTAATGAGGATAATAATTTAGGTTATAATAAGGATTTTGGATTTAATAAAGAAGTAAATTATAATGAAAAACTTCCTTATATAAGAGAAATTCCTATTGAAAATCAATTTGAACCTAAAGAAGCAAATATATATTCAAATAATGAAATATCAAGGGTTCCTAAAATTCCACCAATTAAACTTATAGGACAGTGTTTTAATAGTTATATACTTGGTGAATATTTAGATGAATTGTATTTAATTGATCAGCATGCTGCCCATGAGAAGATATTATTTGAAAAGTATAGAAAAAACATAGGAAATTTCAATGTGGTAAGTCAGATTTTAGCTGTACCTACAATCATCCCATTAACCTTTGATGAATATGCAATTTATAAAGATAATGAAGAAATTTTCTTAAATGCAGGATTTATGGTTGAAAGTTTTGGCGAAAATGACGTGTTAGTTAGAGAGGTTCCAGTGTTTTTGGGGAAACCTCATATAAACAATTTGTTTCATGATATGATAGAAAATATAAAATCCATGGGCAGTGGTTTAACCATAGATATAAAATATGATAAAATAGCTTCTCTTGCTTGTAAGGCAGCAGTAAAGGCTAATGATAAATTATCCGATGTAGAGATTTTATCCCTCCTTGAAGAGTTAAGGTATATAGATGAACCATTTACATGTCCACATGGTAGACCTACTATAATTAAATATTCATTAAAGGAAATAGAAAAAAGTTTTAAAAGAATTTAGTATGAAGGGATTAAAGCAATGAAAGATTTATTTATATTAGCAGGACCTACTGGTATTGGCAAAACAAAGATTTCAATTCATATTGCCAAAGAGCTTAATGGGGAAATAATATCTGCTGATTCTATGCAGATATATAAGAAGATGGATATTGGATCTGCTAAGATATCCAAAGGAGAGATGAATGGTGTTAAGCATCATCTAATTGACTTTTTAGATCCAAGTGAAAACTTCAGTGTGGCAGAATTTAGTTCTTTGGCAAAGGAAAGCATTGAAGAAATAAGTAGTGAAAATAAGCTTCCCATGCTGGTAGGCGGCACTGGGCTTTATATTAATTCTCTTATTTATAATTATAGTTTTGCTGAAACTAATAAAGATGAAGCTTATCGCAAAGAACTAGAACAGTTAGCCTTAGAAAATGGAGTAGAATATGTTCATGAGCTGTTAAAAGCCGTTGATGAAGTGAGTTATAACAAGTTATATCCAAATGATCTTAAAAGGGTAATTAGAGCTTTAGAGGTTTATAAGGTAACGGGAATTCCTATATCTGAAGCAGCTAAAAATGATGAGATTTTTGATATACCGTACAAAGTTTATTATTATGTATTAAATATGAATAGAGATAAGCTTTATGAAAGAATTAATCATCGTGTTGACTTAATGCTAGACGCTGGTCTTCTAGAAGAAGTAATAAGATTAGAAAAAGAAGGATATACCACAGATATGCAATCTATGAAGGGAATAGGTTATAAAGAGCTATTACAATATTTTCATGGTGAAGTTTCTAAAGAGAAGGCTATAGAAAATATAAAGCAATTTAGTAGGAATTATGCAAAACGTCAGCTTACTTGGTTTAGAAAAGACCCAAGGGTTAAGTGGATAGACAAGGATGATTTTTCTAATGATGAGGATATATCAAAATTTATTATTAATGATTATAAAGAGAAAAAATATAAAGACTAAGTTAATTTTAAATATTATATAAGATATATTGATAGCTATGAATATTAAGGAATTATTTGCTTAATGTTTATAGCTATGTTAGTATTAGAATGTTATTTTATGTTTAAGGAGCGATTTTTTATGATAGAAAAAACTAAAGAGTTTTTAATAAATAACTTTAAAATAAATGAAGAAGTTTTTAAAGTATCAGAAGAAGCTTTAAAGGATATTCAAGAGCAATTTTCTATGATGGATGATATTCGAGAATATAATCAATTAAAAGTTCTTAGTGCCTTGCAAGCTGAAAGAGTTAGTGATATGCATTTTACTAATTCTAGTGGATATGGTTATGGTGATGTTGGTAGAGATACTTTAGATAAGGTTTTCGCTAGAGTATTTAATACAGAAGCAGCCCTAGTTAGGCCACACTTTGTAAATGGGACTCATGCTATTGGATGTGCTTTATTTGGCAACCTACGACCAGGAGATACAATGCTGAGTATATGTGGTTCACCTTATGATACCTTACATAACATTATAGGAATAACTAAGGATGTAAATATAGGCTCTTTAAAGGAATATGGGGTAAACTATAAGCAATTAGAGTTGACAAGTGCAGGTAAAGTTAATATTGAAGAGGTTGAAAAGACTTTAAAAGAAGACCATAGCATAAAACTTGTACATATTCAAAGATCTACAGGATATGGGTGGAGAAATGCACTCTTAGTAGAGGAAATCGGTGAAATAATAAAGTCAATTAAAGAGATCAAACCAGAAGTAATTTGCTTTGTTGATAACTGTTATGGGGAATTTATAGATACTATAGAGCCAACAGATGTAGGAGCTGATCTTATAGCTGGTTCTTTAATAAAAAATATTGGTGGAGGAATTGCTCCAACAGGGGGGTACATAGCAGGTAAAGAAGCCTATGTAACTCAAGCAGCATATAGATTGACCATTCCAGGTATAGGTGGAGAGTGTGGTTCTACCTTTGGTGTAATGAGAAGTTTGTATCAAGGATTATTTTTAGCTCCTCACGTGGCTATGGAAGCTGTAAAGACAGCTATATTTTGTTCAAGGGTAATGGAGATTTTGGGCTTTGAGGTACTCCCAAAATATGATACTAAGAGAAGTGATATAATACAAGCAGTTAAATTTAATGATAAAGATAAATTAATTAAGTTTTGCAAGGGTATTCAAGCTGGTTCTCCGATAGATTCCTTTGTAGAGTGTGAACCTTGGGCTATGCCTGGTTATGAAGATGAAGTAATTATGGCTGCAGGTGCATTTATACAAGGTTCTTCCATTGAACTTTCTGCTGATGCTCCAATAAGAGAGCCATATATAGCATATCTTCAAGGTGGATTGACCTTTGATCATGGAAAAGTTGGAGTTTTAATGGCTATATCTAGAATATTATATTAATTAGAAGTTAAATTAATAGATATATAATAAAATAAATTTATTTTACTATATAAAAAATATTAAGAAGCTATTATAGCTTCTTAATATTTTCTATAGATCCCTGATAGTTTACCTAATATTTTGCAATCGTCAACAATTATTGGCTCCATGGTGGAGTTTTCTGGTTGTAGTCTAATATGCCCATCTTCTTTAAAAAAAGTTTTTATAGTGGCTTCATTTTCTATTAGAGCAACTACAATATCTCCGTTAGACGCAATAGAAGTTTTTTCTATTATAGCTAAGTCTTTATCATGAATTCCAGCTTCTATCATACTGTCACCTTGAACTTTCAGTATGAATAATTCATTTGTACTGTTTACAAAGTCAAGAGGGATAGTTAGATAATCTTCTATACTTTCTTGGGCAAGTATAGGGATTCCAGCTGTAACTTTACCTATAATAGGAATATTAATCATTTCTTTTTTACTATGAGGTTCTTGTAGTAATTCTATTGCCCTTGGTTTGGTTGGGTCACGTCTTATTAAGCCTTTTTTCTCAAGTCTAGTAAGATGACCATGAACCGTAGATGTTGAACTTAAATTTACAGCTTCACAAATTTCTCTTACTGAAGGGGGATACCCTTTAGTATTAACTTGATTTTTAATAAACTCATAAATTTCTGATTGCTTACCACTTTTAATTTCAATCATGAAAACACCTCTCAATCTAGATAATTATACCATAAGAAATAAAGAATATCAAACCTTTGTTCTCATAAAGGAAAATTATTGTAGTAAATTTAAATAAAAACTGGAGATGAAAAAATGGAAAATTTTTTAGAATTAAATATAAATGCGGAAATAATAAAGGTATTGGAGGAATTAAAAATAACCAAACCAACTCTAATACAAGAATTATCAATTCCTAAAATATTAGAAAATATGGATGTGATAATGCAAAGTGAAACAGGCAGTGGTAAAACCTTGGCTTATTTGCTACCACTAATTGAGAGAATTGATTATGAAAAAAGAGAAAATCAATTTATAGTCTTAGTTCCTACCCATGAATTGGCTCTTCAAGTAAATGAAGTTTTAAGTACTTTAGGAGATAAATCTTCTTTGAATATAAAGTCTGCGGTTATCATGGGAGATGTAAATATAAAAAGACAGGTTGAAAAACTAAAGGAAAAACCTCAATTTGTAATAGGTTCTCCTGGAAGAATACTAGAGCTAATAAAAATGAAAAAGATAAGTGCTCATACAGTTAAAACCATAGTAATTGATGAGTGCGATAAACTTTTAGACAAAAATAATTTAAATATAGTTAAGGATGTTATAAAAACTACACTTAGAGATAGACAATTAGTAATGACTTCTGCCACTTTAACAGAGGAAGCTTTAAGTATAGGGGAAAGCTTAATGAAATCCCCTAAAATCATAAAGTGTAACCATGATTCAACTATAAATCCTAACATAAACAATTTATATATAGTTTGTGATAGGAGGGATAAGATACTTATTCTTAGAAAATTAATGGCAAGTATAAATCCTAAAAAAGCTATTGCCTTTATTAATAAAAGTGATGAAATAGAAATATTAACTACTAAGCTGAAATACCATGGACTAAAGGTGGATGGAATACATGGTAGTTTTGTTAAAAATCAAAGACAAAAAACCATGTTAGACTTTAAATCAGAGCGTATAAACCTTTTGGTATCTTCAGACTTATCTGCAAGGGGATTAGATATAGAGGACGTTACTCATATATTCAATGTAGACTTACCAGAAGATATAAATACTTATGTGCATAGAAGTGGTAGAACAGCTCGTGGAGATAAAAGCGGTACTGTTATATCTATTATTTCACCTAAGGAGATAGCGCAATTGAAAGCTCATAGTAAAAAACTGAATTTTAATCTTACTGAGAAGACTATATCTCACGGAAATATTGAAGATGTAGCTGTTGTGGTTAAAAACTATAAGAAGAGTAATGCACCTTCAGATAAAAGGTCAAAACCATCTGAGAAATCATCAAAACCTAGGAAGAATACTGCTAAAAAAGATAAAAGAGATAAAAGATAGGTATAAGGATAATATAAAGTATATCTTATGCATATAATCTAATAGAGTTCTATCTAGGGAGGAATTATGTCTAGACATTTTACAAATGCAATTTACTTAAGTGATGAAGTGGAGAACATTATAAGGAGTTCTAAATTCCTAGGAAAGGGCAATAATGGAGTAGTATATAGAATTGATAATGAGAGAATTATAAAAATTTTTAATGATAAGAAAGTTTGCGAAACAGAGTATATAATTCTTAAATCATCTATGCATCATCCATCCTTTCCTAAGGTTTTTGACTATGGAGATTTTTTTATTGTAAGAGAGTTTGTAGACGGGATAAGACTTGATAAATATCTAAATCATAACCCTCTAAATCAGAAACTAGTAAGAAGCCTAGTGGATTTAATAAATGATTTTAAAGAACTTGGTTATAAAAAGTTAGATATACGTTGTAAGGATCTTTATGTACAGGAGGACTTTTCTATTAAGGTTATAGATCCAAAGGATAACTTTGATAGAGTGATGCCTTTTCCAAGGCATCTGATGAGAGGTATACTAAAGAGAGATAGTATAGGTGAATTTTTTTATTATCTACAGAAAATAGATAGAAGTCTATACGAATCTTGGAGGAGTCAATTTAAAGAATATCTAAAAAAATTAGCAGAGAAAGATAAAAAGCTCTAAGAGTGTTATTCTTAGAGTTTTTGTGTTTAATTGGATAATTTTAATCAAAAATTAACTAATTATAGGTTTTATTTTGAAAGATACAATGGTAAACTTATCTAGTAAAACATATAAACCCATGAAAGGAGACGTTTCAAATGAAAAAGAGTACATTAGGAACTTTGCTTATTACAGCAATACTTTCCCTTACATTAATAGGATGCAGCACCTCTAATAAGTCTAGTAAAGAGGAAACTAATACTGAAAGTAATGATAATAAAGAAATATATCTTTCAAAGGAAACGGAGAAGAAGGAAACCGATAAAAATCCAGTGGCTACCATAGAAATGGAAGACGGAAAAATTATAAAGCTGGAGCTTTATCCCGAAATAGCACCTAATACCGTTAGAAACTTTATAAGTCTTGCTAATAGTAAATTTTATGATGGTCTAATATTTCATAGAGTGATTTCGGGCTTTATGATTCAAGGAGGAGATCCTGAAGGAACTGGAATGGGTGGACCTGACTACTCCATATATGGTGAATTTACAAATAATCAGTTTGAAAATACTCTTTTACATACTAAGGGTGTTATATCTATGGCTAGATCAAATGATAAGAACTCCGCTGGATCTCAATTTTTTATAATGCATGGTGATACACCTAGTTTAGATGGAGACTATGCAGCCTTTGGTAAGATTATAGAAGGTATGGATGTAGTAGACTCTATAGCTCAAGTAGAAACTGGCAGTGATGATAGACCTAAGAAGGATATAAAAATTAAATCCATTTCGGTAGATACCTTTGGAGTTACTTATAATGAACCTGTAAAATATACAAAATAATTTTAAATAAACCTAGCTGTGTTATGGCTAGGTTTATTTTTTTATAAACTGAGTTCTTGGTTTCAGAGAGATTTTCCAATTGGAGCTTACTAGCAGACTTCTTAAGAGATGTTAGCAATAGGAATACTTTCAAAGTCTCAGTATTTTTAATACTAAGAAGTCGTTATTTTTTAGGAGAAAACGTAGCCGTTCGTTGTTCTCATCGGATAAATACACTGCTACATCTTTTTGAAGTGTTTATTTTAGCTACGTATACACATTTTCTTATTTACCTCCTCTTTTATTATTACTTAATTATTTCAATATAGTAGTCATTCAATATAATGTTAGTTATATTGAATGACTATAATGATAATTTGTGATAAAAATATGTTTACATAATGTATACATAGTGTAAACGTGGTTGAAAACGCTTGTTTACAAATGTATAATGATGTATACTTAAATAAAGGTGTAATTTTATAGATTTAAAGGATGTGTAATTAATGGATTCAATTTTAAGTGTAAGGATAAGCGAGGAACTAAAAGAGAAATTTCAAAATTTAGCTGAGGTAGAGGGGATAAATAATAAAGAATTCATGGATCTTATAATAAGGAACTACGAACTAAACAAAGCTACAACGTGTACAGACTTTATTAAAAGTGATGTAGAAGAGCTACAGAGCATAATAAAAAGAATTGTAGATATATACATAAATATGATAGAAAAAAGCAAGATTAAGAACTCGGAAGTTATTAATAGTTTTAAAGGAACTTTAGAGGAAGAGACTAATAAAAGTGAAAAATTAAAAGGGAATATAGAAAGTGTAAAAAAAGAATTAGAAGATTTAAAGTCTCATAATAAAGAACTGAAAGATTCATTAAAAGAATATAAAGATCTTTTAGAAAAAGAGAGAGAAGATATCAGGGGATATAAAGAGCTTAACCTCATGTTAAAGGATAAAGTAAATGAGTTAACTGCCTATAAAAATGAAGTAGAAAGTTTAAGAGTAATAAACCGAAACATGGAAGAAAACTTAAAAAAATTAGAGAGAGAAGAGGAAAGCCTTACTAATAAATTAAATGAGGAATTAAATCGTAGCATTGCATTAGAAGATGAAATTCAGGATATGAAGAGTTCTTATGAAAATAATATTAAGCAGATCACAGAGGGGTTTAGCAGAGAATTAATATTAAAAAATGATGAAATAAGGATTTCTATGCAAAAAGAAGTGCTGAAAAAAGAGGAAGAGTACAGAAAAGAAATTTGGTCTATGAAATCTCATTATGATGATAAAATTTCTAAATTGATGGATGATAAAGAACAATTACTACTGAAAATAAGAGATGATATAAATAACAATAAATAGTATAAAAAACAGTATAAAAAATGCTGAAGTANNTACTTCAGCATTTTTTATACTATTTACCTTCTGTATAAGCATGTTCTAGTATATCTAAATATTCAGTAAAACTATCTTTGTCTTCTTTAGAAACGTTTTCTAAGGAATAATCGAGAAATTTACATCTTTCCATAATTACCGCTTCTAATATGTTATGTCCCTTTTCTAAACCTTCTATTCTAACTATTCGTCTATCTTTTGAATCTCTAACCCTCTTGACAAGATCCTTACTTTCCATTCTATCAACTAAATCAGTGATGGTGCTAGGGGCTTGATACAGTTTATTGCTAAGTTCACTAATGGTTACTTCTTTATGATTTACTATAATCTGTAAAGCTTCAAATTGTGCAGGAGTAATATCATAATCTTCTAATATAGTTCTTCCTTTTTTCTTTATATAAAAGCATACTCTTCTTAATAGTTTCTCTATTTTTTCTATTTGCGGATCTTCATAAATTTTCAAAAAATCACTCCTAATTTATATTATAAAAAACATTAAAGTTTATTATACTTCTGTGCTATTATACACTTTTTTTTGAATATAGTCAATTAATTACAATTCAATGATAAAATTCAATAAAAAACAGCATCTTGAATTAAAATCAAAATGCTGTTTTGATATTTTTAAATTAGTTATGTAAGAATATATTATTCTTGCATTTTAGCAATACTATCAAGACATTCTTCACAAATATTTTTACCTTTGTAGTTTTTAACGTCTCTAGCATTACCACAGAATAAACATGCTGGCTCATATTTTTTTAATATGATTTGATCTCTATCTACATAAATTTCTAAAGCATCTTTTATCTCGATGTCTAAAGTTCTTCTTAACTCTATTGGAATTACTATTCTTCCTAATTCGTCTACTTTTCTTACTATACCTGTTGATTTCATAATATTTTCCTCCTAAATGTTTGTTATTTATTTTTTCATAAGTATAAGTGGGATTATATATAACTATTATATATAATTATTGTAATTTGTATACATTATTAAATTATCCAATTCTCATTAAATTATACATTAATAGTTAATATATATCTATTATAACTTATTCTTTTAAATTTTAACAGAGATTTTTTGCATTTGTCATATTTTACAAATGTAAAGCCTACCTATAGTTAGTAAATTGTACATCTATACCATAGTCTTTAGATTTTAAGAGCTGCATTGTTTCTTGTAAATCATCCTTATTCTTTCCAGATATCCTTAATTGATCATCCATAATTTGAGGCTGAACTTTTATTTTACTAGCCTTGATATCTGCCACCATAGCCTTAGCTTTCTCAGTAGAGATACCTTTTACTAATTTACAAGTAACTTTAGCTGTACCTAGAGAACCTGAATCAATTTTACCAATCTCAAGAGCTTTGGAAGAGACGCCTCTTTTAATGAATTTTCCCTTGAGTATATCGATTACAGTATCTAACTTAAACTCATCGTCAGATATGAGCTTAACTTCATCTTTTAGTAAAGTTATTTCTGTCTTAGTACCTTTAAAGTCATATCTTTGTTTAATTTCCTTTAAGGCTTGATTAATAGCATTATCAACTTCTTGCATATTAATTTCAGAAACCACATCAAAGGAATATGAACTTGCCATACTTAGAACCTCCTTAAAATAATCTATATGTAAAAAACATATAAATATATAATAATTTATATATTCAAAAATGTCTATATAAATTTTAAAAAAATTAGATTTATTTTTAGTTGATGTTTTTCAATAGTTTTGTTAAAATAGTCTAATGATTTAATAAAGATAAAACAGGAAGTGATGATAATGAAATACTGTATTTTTGATGAAAAGAAGGTATGCAATGATTGTGGAGAGTGTAATATATGTGAATATAATAGGGATAAGATCTGTGATAACTGTGGTAAATGTCTAGAGATTGAAGGATATGATGTTAAGGCAGTAAAAATAGATGAGGTATTTGAAAAAAACAAAGAGGAAGAAATAAAAATTAATTTGGAAGACTTTAGTGATTTTGATATAATTGAAGAAGAGAATAGCTTTGAAGAAGGTGTAGTACCATTAGAAGAAGATGAAATACCATATATAGATGCTCTCGATGATGAATCTAATTGGGATTATATATCTGATATAGAAGGCATGGATGAACTTATGGAAGAAACGGGTACGGATGGACTACTACATGAAGAATATCCAGGTTTATATATAGTAAATAATAAAAGATAGCTACACAAAACTATTGTATATGATATAATAGTTTTATAATATATTGCTACGGAGGTACAAAAGAATGAGCATTACTATTCTTAATTAATTTTATAGGCATAACAAAATAAATAAATATTTATTACAATTTTAATATAATTTTATATTTTTGTTATGCAATTAATTAGGCAGTGGTAATCTATTCTTTTAATTCTAATCATATAATAAGTATAAGACTGTTTTGGTAAGTAAAGGTATGTAACTATAGTTTACTTAATAGTTTCTATTTACCATTAACCAGTCTATATTATATGAATTAATAATAGAGTTGTAAGTTTGGTTTTAATTGCTTATTGTGATTAAAACCTTTTTATTTCTTAAAATTGAAGTACCACCATTGCCTTTTGATAGACTTTATTAAAAGGAGTGTTATAAATGGGTAAGATAATTATAAAAAATATTTCTAAATCCTTTCAAAATCGCACAATTTTAAAAAATATAAGTTTTGAAATAGGAGATAATTTTAAGATAGGTCTTGTAGGAGAAAATGGCGTAGGTAAAAGTACCTTAAAACAAATAATAACTAAGGAGATATCCTACGATGAAGGAAGTGTCAATTATATTCCTTCAGATATTCTCATCGGAATTATAGATGAAAACTTATGTAATAATACTTTTTTAAGTGGTGGTGAAGCTACTAAAAAGGAAATTCTTAATATATTTCATAGTAACTATGATTTGTTTATACTAGATGAGCCTACAAATCATTTAGATTTAAGCGGTGTTCAATGGTTAGAAAGACTTATAAATTCTATAAATAAACCTATGATTATAATAAGTCACGATAGGTTTTTTTTAGATGAAGTTACAAATAAGACCTTTGTTTTAAGCAATAACGGAATAAAAATCTATGAAGGTAATTATTCTTCTTATGAAAAACAACTGTTGATGGAAAAAATAACTAATGAAAATTTGTATAACAAACAACAACAGGAAATAAGGGCTTTGAAAGAAAATATTAGTCAAAGAAAACAATGGTTTAACAAAGCACACAAAATGGCGGGTACTAATGACCATTTAAGAGCATTAAGTAAAAAGCATGTTTCTATAATGAGATCAAAAGAAAAGAAGTTAGAAAAATTAAAAGAAAATGGAGTTGAAATAATAAAGGATAATTCTTCAATTAAACTTATACTTAATAATAATAATAGTTTTAAAACAGCCATAAGAGTTGAAAATCTTAGTAAATCCTTTGATAAGAAATTATTATTTAAAGATGGAAATTTTACTATAAATGGTGGAGATAAAGTCGGCATCATTGGTAATAATGGTAGTGGGAAGACTACATTATTAAATATTCTTCTAGGTGAAGATAAGAATTACATTGGTGATGTTTATTTAAACCCAAATATAAAAATTAGCAGTTTATCTCAATATCTAGAAGTAGTAAATGAAGAAATAACTATATTAGAGTATTTATTAACCACCAATGAAACTGAAAATATAATTCGGTTATATTTGGGAAGTGTATTTATAAAAGGGGATAGAGTAAATACATTAATTAAAAACTTAAGTATGGGAGAAAAATGCAGAGTAATATTTACTAAAATAATCATTGAAAATCCTGATTTAATAATTCTTGATGAGCCAACTAATTATATGGATATCTTATCTAAAGAAAGTGTAAGTTTACTTTTAAAAAGTTATTCTGGAACAGCTTTGGTAGTTTCCCATGATAGACATTTAATTTCTACAGTATGTAATAGAATTCTAAAAATAGAAAATAACAAAATTATTAATTTTACTGGAAATAATACTGAGATAATTGAGTTTTTCACTTGTAATAAGACTAGAAATAGTAAATCAAAGGTTAATAAAGATGAAATATTAATGCTTCAGTGTCGACTTTCTCAGCTAAGTGGTTTACTAGATGATCCTTCATTGGAAAAGGATTCTAAGTTAAATTATGAAAAAGAATTTTTGAGTATTAGTAGGCGTATATATGAATTGAGAGATATAAAATATAAAAAGTAATAAAAAGAAGGATAGCAGCCATAGATTTGATAGCTGCTATCCTTCTTTATTACTCATCTCCTAAGGGATGAGTGTTAATTGCCTCTCTTAGGGTTTCATCATCAACATGAACATATATTTGAGTAGTACTTACATTTTCATGACCTAATATCTCTTGGAGAGTTTTAACATCTACACCACCGTGTTTATGAAGTAATGTTGCAGAGGTATGCCTTAACTTATGAGGTGTGTATTTATCAGTATCAAGACCTGCTGCGCCTACATATTTTTTTATTATTCTTTCTACAGTGCGCTTATTAATTCTTCTATACTTTCCACTTATAAATAGTGCCTCTCTATCCTCACTATGAACTTTATCTGCAATATCATTTCTTACAACAAGATACTTATTTATAGCCTTAATTGACGCTTTATTAAGATATATAGTCCTTTCTTTATTTCCTTTACCAATGACAGTAAGGGTATCACCTTTAATATTGGCAATATTGATGCTGCAAAGCTCTGAAAGTCTCACACCACAATTTAAGAATAGGGTAATTATACATAAATCCCTAGGTGAATTTTTATCTCTATTATTAGCTACAGCTAATAAGTCTCTACTTTCATCTAAAGTTAAGTAAATGGGGGAGCGCTTTCCTATTTTAGGACTTTCTAAGTCTAAAGTAGGGTCTGTAGGTATAATTTTAGCTTTAGAACATAAATAGTGAAAAAAGGACTTTAGAGAGGCAACTTTTCTTGCCTTTGCATAGGTTCCATTTTCTCTCATATTCTCTAAAAAGGATAGATAGGTGTAAAAATCAACCAATTCTAAATTTTTAAGATAATCAGAAGAGATGTTATCAATAGGAATACTTTCAAAGATTACATCCTGTGATAAAGTTACTTCATTATTATGTACTTTAAGAAATTTAAAGAATAAAGTTAGATCATAAGCGTAGGCAACTAAAGTATTGCTAGAAACACCTTTAACAGAAGAAAGGTAACTTAAATAATCCTTTAGTATTTTTGGTAGAGAATTATCTTGCATATAATTTAATTTAGAATCCATAAAATCCATTCCCCTTTAATTTTTATAGCACAATGTCGCGAAACTTACATTTCACGACATTAATTATTCTATGAAGAGAGGTAAAAATCCTTTAATTTTTAAAAAACTTTTCTATTTTAATTTTTTCTTCTAGAATTTTATAATCCATATTACTCACAGAATCAATCAAATGTATTTTTAAAGATCCACTTCCCTGAAACTTTTCTACTATCTTGCTATAAGCAAGTTCACCACATACTCCCATAATACAAAAAGCAGTTACCGTTGAATCAAAGATTTTATGAGGATTAGCACCGACTAAAACGCCTATGATTGATGAAAGCATACATCCTGTTCCAGTGACATTTCTCATAGATGGATGCCCATTTCTAATAATATATACTAAATCTTTATCTGCAACTATATCTATAGCCCCTGTAATGGCTATAATTGCCCCTAGATCCTTAGAAAGCTCAGTAGCTAGAGTAATTGCACCTTCTATATTATCTTCCGTTATAGACTCAATTTCACTGGCATCTACACCCTTACATATAGTTTTTTTCTTTCCTATAGTTTTTATTTCAGATATATTACCCTTTATAACTTGAAAATCTACAGTGTTTAAAAGTTCCTTTACAGCCTGTTGTCTAAAGGATGATGCACCAATACCCACAGGATCCAATATTACAGGATGCTTTAATTTATTAGCTCTCCTCCCTGCCTTAATCATAGCTTCTAACTTTCTTGGATTTAAAGTGCCTAAATTCATTACTAAAGCATTACATAAGGTGGTTATCTCCTCTACTTCCTCTGGATCATCTGACATAATAGGAGAACCACCACAAGCTAAAGTTATATTAGCACAATCATTAGCTGCTACATAATTAGTTATATTGTGCACAAGTGGGTTGGTTTTTCTTGCTGAATCTAAAATATCTTTAATCATTTTATATCCTCTCCTTAAGATCTATTTTAAAATACTAAGATGTTAAGCTCTAATTACCTTCATTAGAAACTTTATCTAATACTCCTGTTTTTTTAAGAGCTATTAAAAATAGTATAGCAATTAGTGTGCCACCAATAGAGCTTACGCTAAATGGCACCACAAAGCCCCATAGCGCGGCTTCCTTTGATAGGATGAACTTTGCTACCGGATAGGCTATTAAAGCTCCTATCGCCCCTGTACCGAAGATTTCTCCTATGGATGCCATAGTTATTTTTTTATTATATTTATATAGGATTCCAGCTAAAAGAGCTCCACACATACTTCCAGGAAAAGCTAGGAAGGTACCTGTACCAATAAGCACCCTAATTGTGGAAGTAAGGAAAGCTATAGCTACTCCATAAAAAGGACCTAAAATAACAGCTGATAAAACATTTATCAAATGTTGAACTGGAGCGCATTTTGCAATACCTACTGGTATAACTATAACTGTAGATAAAATAACTCCCATGGCTATGAAAATTCCAGCTAAAGTTAGTTTTTTAGTTTTTAACATTACATATCATCCCCTCAAAATCAATATTTTTAAATTACTTGCCCTCCCCTATATGCACAAAAATAAAAGGCATACCAACTAAGTGGTATACCTATAATTATATAAATCTACTTCCTACGTTGGCATTATCCAAATCAGGTACGGTCGAAGTTTACACTCCCTCTCAGCCTGTACACAAGCTCCCAAGTATTAAGTTAACTAAATATTATCATAATGAATTACTATAGTCAATTAAGGATATACTTGCTATTTTAGAAAAATAATATGCTATAATTATTTTAAAGCCTTGAGTCATTATTTAAAGCCATATACATAAAATTTTTAAGGAGGATGATATATGGAAAATAAACAAGCCACTCTATCTATTATTTTAGTAGTAATATTAGGTTGTATTATCATGGCCTTAGTGGAAATTTTAATTGTACCTAACTATTTTACAAAGTCTTTAATAAAAATATGTATCTTTTTACTATTGCCCTTAGTTGTATGTATAAAAGAGAGAGCTATTTCCTTTAAAGCACTTTTTAAAGGAAGTAAAAAAAGCATATTTTTTGCACTTATATTTGGTATAGTTGTATATGCATTTATACTAGGAGCTTATTTTATTCTAGGTCCATTTTTTGATTTTTCTATGGTCACTACTAATTTAGAGAATAATTTAGGAGTAACTAAAGAAAACTTTTTATTTGTAGCACTATATATTACATCAGTTAACTCCCTTTTGGAAGAGTTTTTCTTCCGTGGTTTTTCCTTCTTATCTTTAAAACAGGTAAGTTCAAGAAAAGCTGCTTATATTTTTAGTGCTTTGGCCTTTGCAATTTATCATGTGGCTATTATGAATAATTGGTTTACTCCCCCACTGTTCATTTTGCTTATAGTTTCACTATTTATAGCTGGACTTCTTTTTAATTACCTTAATGAAAGGTTTAATAATATTTATGTCTCATGGATAGTTCATATGTCCGCTAATTTAGCTATAAACACTGTGGGATTTATCCTCTTTGGCATCATAAAAATAAGCTGAAATGCATTAGCATTCCAGCTTATTTTATTATACGTTTATTTCTACTTGTTCACCTAATTCATTTTTATGAGCTTCTAATATTGGGTTTATATATTCGTCTATAAAATCTACTACCTGACCACTAGATCTTCCAGTGAACTTACTTGGATCTATTATAGATAGAATTTCTTCTTTTGATAATCCAAAGGATTCATCAGCTAATATTCTTTCTATTAAATCATTCTTTTCTCCAAATTCTTTTACTTGTCTTGCAGCAGCTAAAGAATGTACTCTTATTTTTTCATGAAGTTCTTGTCTATCCCCTCCACGCTTAACAGCTTCCATCATAATATTTTCTGTAGCCATAAATGGTAACTCACTATTAACATGTGCAGCTATTACCTTTTCATATACAACCATATTAGAAGTTATGTTTATATACAGGTTAAGTACTCCATCAAGAGCTAAGAAAGCTTCTGCAACGGATATACGTTTATTAGCAGAATCATCTAGTGTTCTCTCAAACCATTGAGTTGCAGCAGTAATTGCCGGGTTAAGAGAGTTTACAATTATATATCTTGAAAGTGCACTAATTCTTTCACTTCTCATAGGATTTCTCTTATATGCCATAGCTGAAGATCCTATCTGATGCTTTTCAAAAGGTTCTTCCATTTCCTTCATGTTTTGAAGAAGTCTCATATCATTACTAAATTTGTATGCACTTTGTGCTACTTCAGATAATGTATTTAATATTATAGAATCTAATTTTCTGGAGTAAGTTTGGCCAGTAACAGGATATGCTTTTTCAAAGCCCATTTTTTTACATACAATTTTATCAAGTTCTTTAACTTTTTCTTCATCATTATTAAATAAAGACATAAAGCTAGCTTGAGTTCCTGTTGTTCCCTTAACTCCTCTAAATTTCATTTTATCTATTGCAAAATCAAGGTTTTCTAAATCCATTAATAACTCTTGCATCCAAAGAGTAGCTCTCTTTCCTACAGTTGTAAGCTGAGCCGGTTGAAGATGTGTAAATCCAAGAGTTGGAACGTCTTTATATTTTAAAGCAAACTTGCTTAGTTGATCTAACACATTTATTACTTTTTTTCTAATTAATATAAGAGCATCTCTCATAATAAGTAGGTCCGTATTGTCGCCTACATAACAGCTAGTAGCTCCTAGATGTATTATTCCTTTAGCTGATGGAGCTACAACTCCATAAGCATATACATGACTCATTACATCATGTCTAACTTCTTTTTCTCTAGCAGCAGCTAATTCATAGTCAATGTTTTCAATATTGTCTCTAAGCTCTTTTATTTGTTCATCAGTAATATTTAATCCTAATTCTTGCTCTCCCTCGGCTAATGCAACCCAAAGTTTTCTCCAAGTTTTAAATTTCATCTCCTCAGAAAAAATATAGCTCATTTCCTTAGATGCATATCTAGAATTTAATGGTGAATTATATGTATATCTCATAGTAACCTCCGTACAAAAATGTTTTTTTATCTAATATCATTCACTATTATAACATATTATATAAATATAAGTCCAATTAAAATTCGTGTTATTTATAATAATAGGTTATTCTCATTGTTCTATTTTATCCAAATATATCATATATATTAAACATAAAATATATTAATGGATTTAAACATATCATAATATAATAAAAATGGGGGGGAAGTTTTTATGTGCAAAATTAGTTTATTAGACAAAATATCATTTGTACTTGTTATTATAGGCGCAATTAATTGGGGAATATTTGGACTCTTCAATTTTGATCTTGTTCATTTCATCTTTAGCTTTTCAGATATGCTAGTTAGAGCAATATATATATTAGTAGGACTAGCAGGCATAAATATGATTAGATTTTTATATTGTCTCAATAAAAAATAGTAGCTTTAATATTAAGAAATAGTTCTATATGTAAATATTTATATATGGAACTATTTCTATTTTTATGTAGGAAACTATTAAACTATGAAAAAATATAAATAGTTAAATAGTTGTACTGTTCATGGAGATCTTAGAGGATGTGTCATTAGAATATTAGAATAAAATAGACTCATTTATCCTCTATACCAAAGAATAATGGTATAATATTTTACGGAAATATATACTTATTGGAGGGATAACATGAAAATTGCTTTTATTGGTGATACTCATCATAATGAAAGAGCTTTAAAAGTAGCTTCAAAATATATAAATAATTTAAAATCTGATATAGTTATTCATCTAGGAGATTGCATAGAAGACGTAAAACTCTTAGAAAAAACTTTTAAAGGTGAAATATATGCAGTGGCTGGAAACTGTGATTTTTCTAATACATATCCTAAAGAAGATACTATTACTATTAATGGACTAAAAATTTTCTTTACTCATGGAGATTTATATAATGTTAAAAGTACCATGAATAGTATAGTTATAAAAGCAGAGAGCATTGGTGCAGATGTGGTACTCTTTGGTCATACCCATATACCCATTAAAGAAGAATATAGAAATATTATATTTATGAATCCTGGCAGTATCCCTAAGCCTTCTCCATGGACTAAGGGTAAATATATAGGCTTCATAGAAATTGATGATGAGGGAGCTATAGTTGCAGCTGAATTAAAGGCTGTAGAAGTATAAAATAAAAGCTATCTTTTCGTAGATGGTTTTTTATTTGTATATGAACTTTTTACTTATATTCTATCCAATATCTTTGAGTTATTTCATCTCCATTTATAACTTCATTTTCTAAAATTCCACCATTATTCATAATAGTTTTAGCTGAACCTGTATTATTTTTATCACAAGTAATTAAGGCTTTACTTATACCTAATTCTTTTACTATAGGTAGTGCTAGAGTTAACATTTGAGAAGCATAACCTTTTCTCCGCTGAGAAGGTCTTATTCCATATCCAATATGTCCTCCATACTGTAATAAGTAATCATTTAGCTCATGTCTAATATCTATAGCACCATAAATTTTTTTGTCTTCATCCATTAAAAAATATATGGAAGAAGGTACTAGTCCTTTCTCATACATCCTTTCTGACTCATATTCTTTCCACTTAGTTACTAACTCTTTGAAACTCATGCTATCTCGTTTAGCTGCATTTGGAACAATCTTCTCTTCAGTAGCTTCCCATTCAGTAATATATTCTACATATTCTTTCTCCATAGATAATGTGGGTTTAACTAATTCAAACAACTATTTCACTCCTTGTCATATTATATATTTATTAAATCTTTAATCTATATTTTAATGTCCTTTTCTTTTAAATAATTAATTATACGTTCTTTGTCTTTTAATCCTTTGAATAATATTGCCTCATAAATATAATATCCACTGGTAAATGGAGTTTTTCCTTCTTCACTTATAATGGAGTTTTTTATATTTAAGATTAAGCTCCTGTTTTCTTCATTTAAATTTTTAATTACTTTAGAGACATAGTTTTTATTAAATTCAAAACTTTCTTTATCTACAATCCACAAATCCATTTTCCAAGTTTTATCGGTGATCTTACTTTCATATTGGATTCCCCAATAAAATCCCTTTGGAAGTCCTTTCTTAGGGTAATTAACAAAGTCTTGAAATTTCATTAGTTTAATGTTCTTTATCTTTGCAAGTTCACTCCCCATTTTAAAGAAATTATCTAAAGAAAATTCTTCTCCATTCATTATCATGTTCATATCAATATCTTCCCATGCCATTAAATTAAACTTATAACTACCAGTATAATTAACTTGTCCATATTTCTTTAGAATAGAGTCAATACCTTCTTTATAAATTATATCTTCAGCTTCTTTGTGTAATTCTATAGCATGACTTAAATAATTCATTATTTCACCTCACTATTAATATAGTTATCTATATTGTTCATAATAAAATCTGCAAAATTAACTAGATATTTTTCGTTAAAATCAGCTTCTTCTCCTTTTTCATAGCAGTTTAAAGCTTTTTCCACAGTCTTTATATACTCCTTCGGAAGATTAGAGCATGCCCATTGTCCACCCTCTTTTTTTGAACAAATAACGTCTTCTTTAAGATAATATAAAACTCTACAAAGATTAAGAATAGTATACATAGGCAACTTTATAATTTCTTCTCTAGAATTTGCTATGTCAAAATAAATTGATTTTAAATAGTCTTTTCTTGGTACAGGTGAAAATATATCTTCTATGGAGCTACCATATATACAAATCCCTCTAGCTCTTGTTATTGTAATATGAGCAGCTAAATCTGGATCTTCTCCATCTTCACATAAATAGCTATGATTAGCTTCATAAGTTGCTTTATATGCATTAGAATAGTGAAGTATATATTGTGTTGGATGCTTAAAGTTCTTAACATCCTTTTCTAAAAGCACACTCATTTCCAAACCTTTTCCTGGTCCATCTTTAGATAGTTCTAATAAAATATCTACAAGCTTTCTTTTATCATTGGCATTTATGTTTTCTTTTACTACTACTAAAAAATCTATATCACTTATATCAGGGTTAAAACAATCCATAGCTAAAGAACCATGAATATAGATTCCTATTAGGTTATCCTTTAATATGGTTTTATAGCTTTCCACTATAATATCTAATATGGTTTTTATATTTTGCATTTTATATCACTCCTTTTCTATAACTTATACTTTTCATTACAGAATTCTATTATAAATTTTATGAAGTTTTTAACTGAGTATTCTCTTTCAAATGTTCAATTGTAAAAGGATGAATCAGAATTTCTCTTCCTAAGTCTTAAACATTCTTTTATAATTAAACTGTACTCCTTTTTAATATTTTCTTTGCAATTCCTCTACCTTGGTACTCAGGAAGTACAGATAACCTATGAGTGATTTTTTGAAAATTAATAACCAATACCTTTTCATCTTGAGTAATCCAATTTATGTTATTGTACTCTGATGGTTGTTCCTCATCTATTACAAAATATCCTATAGATAGTCCCTTGTCTCTTAGTAAATAGCAATTACCACTAATAATATTAGTTTCTATAATATCTAAGCTTGGATAAAATTCATTCCATTGATAGATGTTATGACTTTCCATATGAGTTTTACACTTAGAAATTATATTAAATATACTTGATAGATCTTGTTTTTGGCATTTAATAATATTCATAACATATTCCCTTTTAATCATATTTTTTATTAGATGCATTTTAAAATGGTAGTTATATTATACCATTTATATAAATATAATTCATAAATTTATAATTTCAATATTGAGATTAGTGTATAATATTCATATATTTTGAATTTAATTATTTTCATAGAGGGTGTGATTTTTTGAAAAAGCCTTTAGGTATATTAATAAAAGTTAATTAAGGAGATTAAACTTAGTCAGGCTAACAAATTTTTATGTGAGTGAATTTAAGTAAACAAATATTAAAATAAGAGGTAACCCGGAGGTTACCTCTTTTACATCTGCTCAGCTGCAGCCTGTGCCTTTTCCATCATATCTTTAACCTTCATTAGACGGCTTAAAGCACCTCTTTCATTTTCATCCAACTTCATTTTAATATATTTAATTGTTTCTTGAAGTTGAGGAATTGTCATATATTCTAGAGCGTTTACCCTTCTTCTTGTCTTCTCAATCTCATCAGCCATAAGCTGACAAGACTTTTCTACTTCGGCAAGTTCTAGAANNTCTAGAAGCTTAGGAAGAATTAAATAAAGCTGTTCTATAGAATTATCAAGTTCTGAGGAAGTACTGTAAAATCCATAAGGATATATACTACCTGAATCACCTTCTAGCTTACGTACAAAGTTCATAACAGGTACATTTACACTCATTATGTTTTTTTCTGCTAGCTCTAAAGATATGCTTTCCTTAGGATAAGAAATAGCTTCCTCTAAGAACTCAGGTGATATAGCTGCTGATGCCATGAGGAAATCCTTAAAGGCACCTTGAAGCTTATCTTCAACTTCACCACGTAACTTATTGTTATATTTTATTAAATCTATGAACCTTCTCATTAATTCATCTTGTTTATCTTTAAGAAGTTTATGCCCTCTAGTTGCTGTAGCTAATCTTTTCTTTAATTTAGATAGCTCCATTCTAGTAGGATTGACATTTAATCTTGCCATATGCTATGCCTCATCTCCCTTAGGCATATACTTTTCAAGGTATTCATCTCTAATTCTCTTAAGCTCTGTAGTAGGAAGTATGGTTAGAAGCTTCCATCCAAGAGATAAAGTTTCTTCTATGCTTCTATTTGTATTAAATCCTTGAGAAACATATTCATTTTCAAAAGCCTCAGCAAACTTAGCATATTTTTTATCTGCATCTGAAAGAGCAGATTCACCTAGAATTGCTGATAATTCTTTTGCTTGCTTACCTTGTGCATATGCTGAAAATAATTGGTTCATAGTATCTGCATGGTCTTCTCTAGTTTTACCCTTACCTATTCCTTTATCTTTAAGTCTTGATAGTGAAGGTAATACATCTATTGGAGGCATTATACCTTTTTGATATAACTCTCTAGATAAAATAATTTGTCCTTCTGTTATATATCCAGTTAAGTCTGGAATTGGGTGAGTCTTATCATCCTCTGGCATTGTAAGAATCGGAATTTGAGTAATAGATCCTTCTATACCTTTTAATCTTCCAGCTCTTTCATAAAGTGTAGATAGATCAGTATAAAGATATCCTGGGTATCCACGTCTACCTGGAACTTCCTTTCTAGCAGCTGATACTTCTCTTAAAGCTTCTGCGTAGTTTGTTATATCAGTCAATATAACAAGTACATGCATTCCTTTTTCATAAGCTAAATATTCAGCTGTAGTAAGAGCCATTCTAGGTGTAGCTATTCTCTCGATAGCTGGGTCTGAAGCTAAGTTCATGAATAGTACTGATTTATCTATAGCACCAGTCTTTTTAAACTCATCTACGAAGAATTGGGCTTCTTCAAAAGTTATACCTATAGCTCCAAATACAACGGCAAACTTAGAATCTGAGTTAAGAACTTGAGCTTGACGTGCTATTTGAGCAGCTAATTGTGCATGTGGAAGTCCTGAACCTGAAAATACAGGTAGTTTTTGACCTCTAACTAATGTATTAAGCCCATCTATAGCAGAAATTCCAGTTTGAATAAATTCAGATGGATAATCTCTTGATACTGGGTTAATTGGCTCACCGTTTATATCTACTCTTTTTTCAGCTATTATACTAGGACCATCATCGTTTGGATTTCCCATACCATCAAATATTCTTCCTAACATATCCTCAGATACTCCAAGTTCTAGAGGTCTTCCTAGAAATTTAGCTTTAGTACCTTTTAAGTTTATACCAGATGAACCTTCGAAAAGTTGAACCATTGCTTTAGAACCATTAACTTCTAGAACTTTACCTCTTCTCTTTTCTCCAGTTTGTAGTTCTATTTCAACTAACTCATCATATTTAACACCTTCAACACCTTCAACAACCATCAAAGGTCCTACAACTTCTGTAACCGTTCTATATTCTTTAAGCATCTAGAACCCCTCCTTCGCTAATTAATCTATTAATTTCTACTACTAATTCCTCAGCGATGTTATTGATAGTGTCAATATTATTTTCTTCAATATATTTACTTCTTGCAATTTTATCTCTAATAGGTAAATTTAATATATTGTTTAGATAAACTCCAGCTTCTAAAGCACGTTCAGCTTCTTTTCTAAATAATAGAATTAATTTTAGCATTTTATGCTGTTTTCCAAGTGAAGCATAAGTGTCTATTTCATGGAAAGCATTTTGTTGTAAATAATCTTCTCTAAGAGACTTTGCAACTTCTAATTTTAATCTATCCTTTTCAGATAATGCATCTATACCTACTAATCTAACAATTTCATCAAGGCTAGCTTCTTCTTGTAGTAGTGTCATAGCTTCAATCCTTAGTTGAGACCAATCTGATGCTACTTCATTATCCATCCACTCACCTATACTATCTAAGTATAATGAGTATGAACTTAACCAGTTTATTGAAGGGAAGTGACGTTTATAAGCTAATTGAGCATCTAGTCCCCAGAAAACTTTAACTATTCTTAAAGTAGATTGAGTAACTGGTTCAGATAAGTCTCCACCTGGAGGAGATACGGCTCCAATGGCAGTAACTGCTCCTTGTCTACCATCTTTTCCTAAACATACAACCTTACCAGCTCTTTCATAGTAATCTGCAAGTCTTGATCCTAAGTAAGCTGGATATCCTTCATCACCAGGCATCTCTTCAAGTCTACCGGACATTTCTCTAAGAGCCTCAGCCCATCTTGAAGTAGAGTCTGCCATTATAGAAACTGAGTATCCCATATCTCTAAAGTATTCTGCTATAGTTATACCAGTATAGATACAAGCTTCACGGGCTGCAACTGGCATATTTGAAGTATTAGCAATAAGTACTGTTCTCTTCATTAAGCTTTCACCAGTTTTAGGATCTTTAAGTTCTGGGAATTCATTAAGAACGTCTGTCATTTCATTACCACGTTCACCACATCCAACATAAACAACAATTTCTGTATCTCCCCATTTAGCTATCTGGTGTTGAACTACTGTTTTACCAGCTCCGAAAGGCCCTGGTACCGCAGCAGCACCACCTTTAGCTACTGGGAAAAATGTATCTACAACTCTTTGTCCTGTTACCATTGGTTCTATAGGCTTTAACTTACTAGCATAAGGTCTTCCTTTTCTAGCTGGCCATTTTTGCAGTAGGGTTAACTCTTTATCACCCTTTTCAGTTTCAACAATACATACAGTTTCAACTATAGTAAAGTTACCTGATTTTATTTCTTTAATCTTTCCTTTTACTCCATAAGGAACCATTATTTTGTGAAGAACTACGGCAGTTTCTTGTACTGTTCCAATAATATCTCCAGCTTCTACCTCATCTCCTACCTTTGCTGTGGCATTAAATTCCCAAACCTTTGTTCTGTTTAGTGATTTTACTGCAACACCTTTTTTAAGGAAATGAGAATTTGCGGCTTCCTGCAAAGCATTAAGTGGTCTTTGAATACCATCAAACATAGCTTCAATTAATCCTGGTCCAAGTTCTATACTTAATGGTTCTCCTGTTGTAATTACTGGGTCTCCAGGTCCTATACCAGAAGTTTCCTCATAAACCTGAATGGAAGCTTTATCGCCTCTCATTTCAATGATTTCACCAATAAGTCCCTTTTCACCAACTTTTACAACGTCAAATATATTAGCATTATCCATGTCCTTAGCAACTACTAATGGACCTGAAACTTTAACAATAGTACCATTCTTCAAGTTTTTTACCTACCTTTCNNATAAGATATTTACTCCAACAGCTTTTTCTACATAATCGCTGATTTTTTGTTTACCAATATTTAGCGTACCTTGATTGCTTGGTATAAGTATAATTGCAGGTATAAGCTTTTTATTATACCTTTCAATAGTTTCTTCTAAATGCTGAGCTAATTGCTCAGTTAAAAATATTACAGCATAATTTTCAAAAGCCATTTTATCTACAATTTTTCTTGCCTCTTTAGCTTCAACTGCTGGATAAACATCAATTCCTAAGGCCTTAAATGCTAGTATTGAATCTTTATCTCCAACTACACCTATCTTATACATATAGTTCACGCAACCTTTCTCTGATAACTTCAGTAGCAACCTTATTAATCTTTCCTACCATAATAATTCTAATTATTTTTATTTCAGTTTCTTTAGCAATTATATATGCAATGATAGGCTCTGGTCCGAAGTTAACTCTTTTAGCTTCCCTTGCATGATCCATAATGTAATTATCATAGAGTACATCTAGGGATGAAATGCTACCTGTAGCCATATATTCTTCTAAGATGGTATGTAGTACCTTTGAGTAAGGGGTTCTAGATATTTTACTAGTAAAGATTTCTAGGGATTCATTTATTCCTTCTATAAAAAAGTTATGATGTATAGTTCCACCAGGTATTAATACACCTTCAAGGAATCTACCATCTTTATTTTGCTTTTTAACTCTAAGCATAGTCTTTATATTAGTAATATCTATGGACTCATTTACATATCTAGTTATATACTGAACATTTATATTCCTTGCTTTTTCTATCATACCTTCAAACATGTATTTATCTAAAAGAGTGTCTATTACTTGAGGATCAGAATTAACCTCAAACTCTTTTTCTACCTTAGTGATAACTTCTTCAATATGTTTATCTAAGGATTTTAATTCATCAGATAATATACAGTTTTTTAGAATTTCTAAAGGAATTGTTCCTATTGGTATTAAAATATTAGATAAATCCTTGCCCAAGGCTTTTGCCTTTAATAAAACTTTAATATTATGATAATCATATCTTAAACTCATAATATCTATAATTTCTTTTACAGGAGATATTTTATATAAAGTGCTGTAAAGATTCACTAGCTCTTCCTTAAGGATTTTTTCATAATCGTAAACTGAATCTATATTATTAATAAGTTCACCATAAGTAGTTTCTTGTAATATCTTTAAAACTTCCTGTGGACCATCACTATCTAATAATCTTTCAATTTTATTTTTATCAAGGAGTTTTTTTTCCATTACCCTTAATCGAGCTACAGCATGGGTAAAATCCATTCTGTCCATTTAAATACCTCCTTACTATTCTGTAAACAATATTTTCCCAACTTCATACTCTAATTCATATTTAAGTGAGTTCACAAGTTCATCAAAGGAATTATTTATCTCAATTCCATTTTTACTAAGGATAAACCCACCATCAATTTCATGAGTTTTAACATTAAATTTTAAATTTCCTAATTTGCCCTTAGATATTAAGGACTTATTTACCTCGGCTAAGAACTTTTCAGGAAGCTTTTCTCTATCCACTGGGTTTATAATTATTTCTTCATCTCCATCGATGTTTAAAGCCATAATAGAGTTCTTTATAAATTTAGTGAATTCTTCTGCATTCATAGCTTTTAATTTGTCCTTAGCTGTTTCAAACACTTTCTCAATAACTTGTTGTTTTGCTAATAATTTCTTATTTCTTATTTCTAAATCAGTTTTTGAGATAATTCTTTCTTTAATAGTTTTACTTTCCATCTCAGCTTTTTCTAAAATAGAAGAAGCTTTTTTATTGGCCTCTTCTGTTTTCTTTTTAATTATTTCATCAGCTTTAACGGTAGCTTCATTTAAAATTTCAATTTTCTTTACTTCTGCATCCTTTATAATTTTAGAAGTAAGATTATCCAAATTAGACATATTATTCACTTCCTTAATTAAAAGTTACCACTCATTACTAGTAGAAGAGACATTACAAATCCTAAAAGTGCATAAGTTTCAACCATAACAGTTAATATAATACCCTTTGTGTTGTGCTCTGGTCTCTTAGCTAAAATTTGAACTGCTGAAGCTGCTGTTTTCGCTTGAGATATAGCTGATTTCCATCCTGCTATAGCTATTGGAAGACAAGCTGCAAATAGATAAAAACCTTGACCAAAAGACATGTCTGGTGATAATTGTAAAGATACTAAAAGTGCTATAACGAATCCATATAATCCTTGAGTACCTGGAAGTAATTCAAGAATTAAGGCTTTACCAAACTTCTCTGGTTCTTCTGCTAAAAGTCCTGTAGCTGCTTCACCAACTATACCAACACCCTTTGCTGACCCTATTCCAGGTAATGCTGCTGCAAGAGCAACTCCTATAGCCGCTATAACTATTCCACCATTTTCCATTAAAAAATCCATCATAATATTATATTCCTCCTAATTTCTCTATTTTGATATTTTAAAATATTTAGAATTATATTTTAAAGGCTCAAAGGATGTGCCTCCACCTTCATAAAATTTTCCGAAATATTCAAGGTATTGTAGTCTACATGTATGAACATAGGCACCTAATGCGTTGATAAATAAGTTAAATACATGGCCCACTACAAATATCGCTACTCCAAATATAACTGTAGCCCATGAAGTTGATACCATATCTACCATAATATTAAATGCATAAGCTATAAATCCTGTTGCAAGCCCTAGAGCTGCAAGTCTAGTATAAGAAACTAAATCGCCTACATAGGATGTAATTCCATATAGAGAGTAGAACCCTTGACCTAACTTACCACCTATAGAACTTTCTTGGCGTCCATTAGTTAATACAATTCCTATCATTCCAACAATAGTAGCATATTTTCCTATAGTACTTACTACAGATGGAACTCCTAGGGAAGCTAAGTCTACGAAACCACTTAATGCCCAAATAATTGCACCAGTTAGGGTAATATACCATAATCCTACATCAGCAAAGGCTCCAAAGTAATCTTTATCTCTTATTTGCATATATGCTTTGATTCCTAGACCTACATAAATTTGAATTAGTCCCATTATTACAGAGACAATCATTAGTAATCCTACGTTACTATCTGGTTTCATCCATAAAGGAGCTATCTTTATAAAATCTCCAAAATAACTACCATACATGATGCCCCAGAATATAGTAGAAAGACTTAATAAGAAAAACATCTTTATAGATTTTCTCGTATCCTCATCTAAATTAAAAGTAGTAAGTGCAATTAAAGTACCTACAAACATCACAAAACCGTATCCAGCATCTGATAGCATCATTCCAAAGAAGAATATGTAAAAAGGTGCTAACAGTGGTGTTGGATCAATCTCCTTATACTTAGGTACACTGTACATAGATGTAATATTTTCAAAGGATTCAAAGACTTTATTATTTTTTAATTTAACGGGTACATCGTCACCTTCAGCAGATTCTGATTCTAAATAATAATCATCACCTAAAATATTTTTCAATGTACTTTGAAAGTCATTATGCAATTCAGAAGGATAATATCCTTCTATAGCCACAATGTTTTTACTCTTCAGGAAATTTTCGGTAGATTTTAATCTTAATAATAAAGAACTGTAGTATTCGTAAACTACTTTATATTCTTCTAGTTTATTAACATGTTCTTTCATACCTTCTTGAATAAAATTATTTTCTGTATTTATTGATTCAATGGTTTTTTTGTACTCTTTTATAACTTCTTTAGGTACCCCATCACATTGAATATCAATCTTACTAAAGCTTAAAGACTTCAATAATTGTTCTACATCAGCTAACTCATCATTGTGAACTGTCACCATTATGTAGCTGTTTCTACCTATGTTGCTAATAACTTCAAAGTAGTAGTTCTTAGTTGTTTCCTCTAACTTAAGCCTTAAAGAATCTACATTCCCTTGTGGAATTTCACCTAGTATAACTTTAGATTTTTTTAGTATATTTATGCTTTGTACTGAAGTGTCTAAAGCTTCCCATGGTTTTAGCTCTTCTATATTGGCTTTCAACTTAGTTATATAATTATGATTCATGTTTATTTTATTATCTTTTTGTTTTAGGTCACTATATACCTCACGCCAATGAGAGGTACTTGTAATCTGCTCTAACACATCATAGCTATAGCTCTTTTTTCCTTCCTTTAGGTCTTTTAGTAGCTTAGGCTTTTCACTAAATGTGTTCAAAAGTTCAATAATAAATTTTACTTTTGATAAATCACCTTCTACTTCAGAAATTTCACTGCTTGCACTATCACTTTTTAATTGATTCAATTCACTACTTTCATTTTCATTTAAATTTAGGAATTGTACATTTTGGAAGGATTGCAGTTTCTCAAGCAAAGATTTTTTTTGATTTTCAAAGGCTAAGAGCATAAATTTATTCATTTTAACTATTGCCATTGAACTTCACTATCCTCTCAATTACTAAATTAATAGCTAAATCAATCTTTTCCTTAGAAGTATTAATTATATTTTTTACTTCTTCATCCCCTTTAGCTAAGGTTGGTTGTGATTCCTCATTTCCTTTATTAAGAGCATCTTCTTTCATTTTCTTCGCTTTTTCTGTAGCATCTCCAATGATAGCATGGTACTCTTCATTGCCTTTACCTTGAGCATCACTAATTATTTGTTTGCTATTTTCTACTGCTTTATCTAATATATCCTTTGCAGTAGACTCGGCCTGTTGAATTTTACTAATTGCTTCTAGCGCCAAAATATCACCACCTTTTAAGTATTAATTATATATATAACCACTTGTATTAAGTTTGCTTTCTGTACTTATGTAAACATAATAACTAAGTGGTATTTGATAACTCATAACATAGATTAGCTGAACTCTTTAAAAGATATATTAAAATCTATTATATCAGTTTTCTTAAAAAGTACAATATATCAATACAAAAAATTAATATATTGTACTTTTTAAAATAACAAAGATTTTACTTGACATTTTATTGAACTTTTAATTCATTTTCCTGTATAAATATTCTTTCCTTAATGTCTTTTTTTATAAAGGCAATATAATTTAAGGCTTTCTTTATTTCTCCATATTCAATAAAACTTTTTATATTATGATTAAATTTAAACACACTTATATTATTTATATTATTTATAGAATTTTTATTCATAATAAACTCTTTTATATTTCTTTCTTCAGTTTTACTCATTTCTATTCTTAGAAAGTCAGGTATCCATTTTGTGTTATTATATGAGAAATACTCATATCTTATTATGTCTAATAATAATTCTTTCTCACCAGCTTTAATATAGTCATTAAATTCAACAAATAGAGAGTAATAATCGACAGATGCTATACTGCGTTTAAAGTATCCCTTGCTATCATAGAATTTAGATAATTCATAGTAGAATTCAAATATATCTTTAAATTTATTACTTTTTTTAAAGAAATTTAATATAGTATAAAACTTACCACTATTTAAATATTTATCGACCATATGCTCAATTTTCTTTAGTATAATTAATTCGTCATAACTTATATTTTTTGTTTTTAAAATTTCATAAGGTGGATAAGGTGAATAAACCATCCCCCATTTTTCACTTTCTTCCCTCATTTGAGAACCTCTTAAAAGCTTTAAAAATCCTAATTGTAATTCTTCTGGACTAATCTCATATACTTCATTAAAGGATTTTTTGAAGGAATTAAAGTCTTCACCAGGTAACCCTGCAATTAAATCTAAGTGTTGCTTAATATTCTTTAGTTTATTTAGCT
Organism: Clostridium sp. UBA7503; assembly: GCF_002477055.1. Taxonomy (NCBI): domain Bacteria; kingdom Bacillati; phylum Bacillota; class Clostridia; order Eubacteriales; family Clostridiaceae; genus Clostridium; species Clostridium sp. UBA7503. The sequence continues at coordinate 92,047 of NZ_DLNT01000059.1, read as the reverse complement.
CTAATACTTTTTCTTTAATAGTAGAAAATTCTATAGTTCTATTTATATTTCTTAGTATTTCATTATTGGTGGTTTGAACACCTACCTCAAGTTGAAACATTCCACTAGGTGCTTTTCTTAGTATATCTATAGATTCACTACTAAATAGATCTGCGGATACTTCAAAGTGGAAACATGTATTCTCTCCATTTTCAACTAGATAACTCCATATAGCATTTGCAAAAGCTTTATTACAATTAAAGGTTCTATCAACAAATTTAACTAACTTAACTTTTTTATCTATGAAATATTGTAGTTCTTTTAACACTCTATCTAAATTTAAGAACCTAACTCCGTGGGTAGTTGAAGATAAACAGTACTTACAATTAAAAGGACATCCTCTTGAAGCTTCATAATATATAATTTTATTTTTTAAGTCGTCTTCAGCCTCATAAGGAAATACTATATTGTTCATATCCATCAATGGTCTTTTACCTCCATATATAATGCCTTTCTTGCTTTTATAGTATAACCCCTTAATATTTTCACAATTATTAGTATCTCCATTAACTTCAATATTTATTTTAGAATTAATTAATTCTCTATAGGTTTCTTCACCTTCTCCTTCAATTAAATATTCACCTACATTTTCTGTTAAAAATTCAATCGGATTATAAGAAGTTTCTGGACCTCCATATATAATTTCAATATTATTATCAATAAGTTTTATTAAAGTTGATACCTTTTTAACAAACTCAATATTCCAAATATAACATGAAAATCCTATTATATTTGGTTTCTCGTATAGTATTTCTTCAACTATTCTTTCTTCTCTATCATTTATAGAAAACTCCATAATATTACAATTATAATTTAAGTCCCTCGTATATGATTTTAAATATCTTACCGCTAAATTGCTGTGTATATACTTTGAATTTACTGCAACTAAAACTACTTTCATTTTTTATTAACATCCTTTCTTTCTGCCCACAATCCTAAAGGTACCATTGGTAGATACTGCTTCTACAATATCAAAATAATTCTTTAGTCCGTATATAATCTTTGATGAAGTATTATCAGTGAATATGTTAAGTAAGTTTATTTGAAAATTCTTCATACTTTTATCAGGCAATGATACCCTTATATTTTTTTGTAATGTCTTTAATGGCTCCTTTTCTACATCCCAAATATAAATATATCCATTATTTTTCATTAATCTATATATATTATCAAAAAGTTTTAGCTTTTGTCTATGGGTTTTAATTTTATTTAAGGTAAAAAATACTATACAGCTATCATAATACCCCTCATTATCACAGGATTTAGAAGGTGCATTCTCCAAATAATTAACATCTATAAAATTATCATAATATTTATTAGCCTTATATATTATACCCTGGTTTCCATAAGTAATATCCAATACGTTACCTCTAAAAACCTCTTTTTCTAAACTTACAAATAAGCTCTCCATTTCACACCTCCATATTTTTATATTATTGATACTATTCTTTTAAATTTTGTAAATTCCTTTATTTTTACTATTACATAAGAAAAAAATAAGGTTAAGTTCAAAATTACAGTTTTAGAACCTAAAAAAGAACTACCAATATATATTCTTGGTAGTTCTTACATTGTACATAGTTCTAATCTTCACTTTTAGATTCTATAGTCTTTAAGGTATTATAAAAATCAATGAGTAATCCTGCTGTTGTTGTGCAAGCTCTAAGTAGTATAACATCCGCAATTTCATTAAACCTATTTTCTTTGATTCTTATACTTTCAAAGGACTTAGCGGTTTTAACAGCAAACTTTGTGTTTTCAATAACATATTTTTCAGGACTTCCATAAGTGATTATAGGATCTTTTAAAGGAATTTTATATCCATTAATAACTTTATCTATTATGAAACTTTCCAGAGGTTTATGTTTTTTCAAGTTTTTCATGGCATGAGCTGGCACTGTAGAGTCTTGTACTAAATGACAAGCAGCACCTAATAAAAATAGGGCTCTATTCATATCAGAATTTGCACCGTAAAACACAGATGCCTTATAATACTTTACACATTCTACTTTAGCATTTGAAAATCCATATAGACCGATGCCCTTCTCATGATGATAGAAATGATTAGTACTTTTCAAATCTGCATCAGCCCATTTTACACCTTTATTCAAATCTAACAAATGTTTAACAAAAAAATGATATTCTTCAGTATAGCCTTCCTGCTTTAATAAACGAAGAGCTTCTTTATTTATAAATTTATGGACTATACATTCTGTCTTTTTTATTCTCTTTTTTATAGGGTTTGCAACTTTTATAAAGGCTGTCATAGTTTTATTATAAGTTCTTTCCATTCTCTTCATGTAATACACCTACGATTCTTTAAGGATAATAAAATAATCATTGAGATATATATTATTATACTCCAATTTAACCATATTATTTTATTATCTATTAAATTTAATGTAGTATTTATATGGAAATTATATATAGAAGAGCCTATTTTCTAATAGCTAAGGTAAATATAAATCCATGGTTACCATCTAATATATATAGCTCATCTTTTAGAACCTTCATATTAGATACAGTGCAATTATCCTTTAAAGTTATTAATTTATCTGGAACACCATTTACAGTGCTGCACATTATATTATTTTTATTACTATCGTAAAAATATAGTTGCAAGGTGTTTTGTCCATTAATTTTCCCTGTATCATCTATTGCTATCCATTTTAAACTATTCAAATCATTATGTTGATAAGCAGGTGCTGGTGGTGACATCGGATGTTTTTTTAACAATGGAGGATTTTTTATATTAGATTGACCTTGAAATCTTGGTGAATCTAAAGGATCTCCTCCAGAAAAATCTGGGAACCCGTACCAATAACCTTTTTTTAGTTCATAGATATAATCACTGTCATTTTCTACTGGTCTTAATCCTCTATTTTCATAGCCTCCTATGGTAGCAAAGATTCTACCATCAAGCGTTATATCTAGTCCCTCTATATTTCTTATTCCCCATGCATAGGTTTCAATAGCTTTGGTTTTACTATTATAAATTAGCAGAGATGAATTGCCTATGGATTCACCCTTTATAACCTCGTTATCTTCATTAGAAGCTCCCTGGGGTACAAAGGCTCCTTTTTCATTTTTATTTAGCACTATATTAAAAGGTGATATATCATAACCAGTTGGATCTTTATCTATCCATTGGTTATCATCTCCAACTACAGCTGAATTAGTTGCAGCTCCAATTGAAATAAACAAATAGTCATTATATCCTCTTATTAAAACCTTACTATAATCTCCTTTATTAGGTAGGTTTGATAAGCATTGTTCTAACTTCCCATTGTTTATATCCAAGCTGAGTATTTCATTATTAGTAAGGAAGTATAGTTTATCTCCATTACATTCAAGGGTGGTAATATTATAGTTTTTGTCTTCAATTAAAGTATAGGGCTCTCCAGTTGATGGAATAGCCATTATTTTATTTTCAAAGGCAACATATAATCCTTTATCGTTACTAGTAAAATCTATGGCATTCTTTAATCCCTTATATCTAATTTTCATCTCAACTTCTGAGTCTTTAACCCCTATGTTATATATATTATTTTTATCTTTTACTATTAATAAAGAACTAATAGCTAATATTATAAGCAGAATCCATCCAATTATTTTTTTCATAGTTCCTCCATTTAAATATTATTTACACTAATATATATTTAAATATTCTTAATTAAATTACATTAAATGAAATATAAGATAAAAATATATGGTTAGAGAATAATCTTTAATCTGCCTTCATAAGTATTATTATATTAAGGCATATTCAAAAAATAAATAAGTCAGAATGCTCGTTTATTTTGTGTTATACTGTGTCAACAGAACCCTTAGATAGTGCTACTATCTGCGGAACCTGTTTCCTTGTCTAACTCAAAATATACTTCTCATCTTTGACTTGTTATTTATTTTCAGATGCCTAATTGGAGGTAATAAAGATGAGTAAAGATACTTTTTATAGAGATACATTTGTGTTGACTCTTTCTAATTTAGCCATGGGCGTATTGAGATTTATGTTTTCTATTATACTATCAAGACAGTTAGGACCAGAGGGAGTTGGACTTTATGGTTTGATAATGCCTATATATGATTTATTTTGTTGTTTAGTATGTGGAGGAATAATTGCTGCAATTTCAAGAGAAACTTCTGCTTATCTTGGTACTAGGAGATTTGAAGATTTACATAAAACTGTTAATGCTTCCCTAGTTTTTATAGTACTTTGGTCAATTTTTATAGCAGGTATTATGTTTATACTTAGTCCAATAATCTGTAATTATATTATTAAAGACCCTAGAGCAATACGCTCCTTATGGATAGCTTCTCCTGCTATTGTTTTTATTGCTATATCCTGCGTATATAAAGGTTATTTCTATGGAGTAAGTCAGGTAATAACCCCTTCAGTTATAGATATATTAGAAAAAGCTGTTAGAATGGTGATATTAGTAGGAGTAATCTACTATTTATCTCTTAAAACCATCGAAAATACTGTAGCGGCAACCTATCTTTCATTTACTATTGGTGAAATAATAAGTTTCGTATTTCTATATATTTTCTATAAAAGAAGTATTAAAAAGATTCCCTATACCAATAGTGTAAGACCAGATAACAGCTTTCAATTGTTATTTAACATACTAATTATTGCTGTTCCCCTAGCTATAAATGGTTTTTTAACTACAGCACTTCAAAGTATATCTACACTTTTAGTACCCATAAGGTTAGTTGCTGCTGGGTTTGATCACATAGGTGCCCTTGAGATAATAGGTAAATTTAATGGTATGGCTCTTGCTATTGTGTACTTCCCATTAGTTATAGTTGTATCTTTGTCTACAGTAATAATTCCGGATATATCTAAAAAAATAAGTCAAAAGGATTTTTCTAATATAAACTCTAGAGTAAATGAAGTAATTAAAATTTGTTTTATGTTAGGGGTTTCTACAGTAATTATTTGCTATGTATGTCCTAATTTATTAGGTGAAGTATTCTTTGATAGAAATGACTTAGGTAGCTTTATAAAGATAGCTTCCCTTGCAGCTCCATTTATGTATTGTCACTACTGTACCTATAGTATTTTAAATGGTATAGGGAAACAAAAGGTTATCCTTTTAAGTTCCATTGCTACAGCTTTGATTGAGTTAGTTCTAATATTTATACTTATAGGTATTCCTAGCATAAATATCTATGGATATGGAATTTCCTTGATTGTAACCTCTATTATAGGATTTTTAATAAATCTTTATTATATTGGACAAGTGATAGAGCTATCTTTTCCAATTTGGGAAATATTAATCCTAGTGTTACTAACAGTTTTAGTATATTTAGTAACAGCCATCATAAGTTCTATAATTTCTAATACCTTTATCATTCCTAAAATTATAACTATCATTGTAGTTGCTTTTTCCTTATTCTTTGTATCAAGTTTTTTAATACGAAAAAGTTCATAAAATAGAACCTAGAACTTAATTTTTAAATACTAAGTTCTAGGTTCTATTTTAAAATAATTTAATAATATTTATTTTAACTTTTTATATATTCTTTTAGGTATAAGTTTTGTAATTTTATTTGGCAGTGAATTTAAATCGGACTTTTTAACACCACCTATGGTTACTAACACTAATCCGTAGGCTCCAGCAGATAATGCTATACTTATTAATGATACAAATAAGTTTAATATATAACCACCGAAAATTAATCCTAGAACTCCATTAAATATCTTATATGAGAAAAATGTCACTATCCCCATAGCTAATCCAGCTATCAAAGGTTTTATATAACAAGGAATCAAGTGTATCCTTCCATCAATAGAGTCATTTATTTGCCATTGGAATAATATAAGCATTACTAAATAACAGGCTGCATTACCCCAAATAGCTCCAAGGATTCCAAAGGAAGGCATTGCTATTAATATATAATTTACAACAACTTTAGTTAATATTCCAACTACAGAAAATATAGTTACTACGTTTACCTTACCCATTCCCTGCAGAATAGAAGTTTGGACTAATGTGATAGCATATAGGATTAAAACCCAAGCTCCCCATATTAATAAAGGGGATACCTCCTTATCATAGCCTAGGATTCTTAAAATAGGCATAGATAGAATTCCTAATCCCACAGCGCAAGGTATAGCTATCATAAAAGCAACTCTGTAGGAAGATTTAATATTAAACCTAAGACCTTTTTTATTATCTAAGGCATGAATTCTAGATATGGCAGGAACAAGAGCAATAGCTAAAGCTCCAATAATAGCCATAGGAATTGACATAAGCGTGTTGTAAAGACCTAAATATCCCCATTGAATATCAACAGTTTTTTGACTTAATCCTGTAAATAAGAGTCTAGACTTTACGATTTTTAAGTCTACTATAGTTCCCGAATTCTGCAGTGCAGAAGCTATAGTTATTGGAAATGCATACTTTAATATAGATTTAATAATAGTTTTATTACTTAATCTATTTACCCCAGCTTTATTCTTTTTGGGGGCGTGATTAGATCCATATATTTTATAGGCTAATATAAAGTATAAAGATGCTCCAATAGCTCCAACCACTGTACCTATAGTTCCTCCAGCAGCTCCATAGGATACACCTTTTCCCATGAGTAGATAAGCAAATAATAAACTAAATATTATATTTAGAATTTGTTCTCCTACTTGGGATACTGCAGTGGTAGTCATGTTTCCGATACCTTGAAAATAACCTTTGTATGCACCCATTATTGAAGTAAATAATAATGCTGGTGCAAGCCATCTAGTAGCTAATATTGATTCAGGACTATTAAAAGCTATACTTAAGGGTTTTGCCCATATAAACATGAATACAGATAGGATTAACCCTAAGATTATAAGTAAAGTTCTAGATGCTCTAAAGGTTTTTATTGCATCTTTGTAGTTTCCCTTTGCTTCAAGTTCCGATACTAACTTTGCAATGGCTACAGGTATACCCGCATTAGCTATAATGTATATATAAGAAAAAATTGTATATGTAGAATAGTATACTGACCAACCCGTTGATCCTAAAATCTGCCTAAGTAAAGGTGTATAAACTACCGATAACACCTTTACTGACATCATAGATATGGTGAGTACCATAAAGCCTTTAGCTACAGAGTGCTGAGCCCCCTCAGTTCTGTCATTCATATTACCCCTCCATTAAAACTTAAACACATCATTCTTTATCTTCTTTAATACTGGTGGTAAAGATTCTGCTATAGTTTTATTTTTCATATATTCAAGCTCCTCTGAGTTTGATTTAAATATTACTTTATATGCATATAGGAATTGAAAATCTAAACCATATCTATTTACAAAGAAGCTATTAAGCTTTTTATCTCCATATTTAGAATCTCCAACTATAGGATTTCCTAGCTCTGATAAGTGGGCCCTTAATTGATGACTTCTTCCAGTAAGTAAGTTAATTTCTATTAGGGAAAAAGTACCACAACTTTGAATAGTTTTAACTTCCATAGCAATTTCTTTACTGTTTGGAACTTCAGTCCTATATACCTTAGAAATATTTGCATCTTCATTTTTCAAGATATATCCTGTATAAGTTCCGTCCTTTATTCTTCCTTGTACTAGAGCCATATAGTATTTTTCAATACTTCTTTCCCTTATAGCCTCATTAAGAGCCTTTAGATATTTGAAATTTTTTCCAAATATAACGACACCAGAGGTATTTCTATCTAATCTATTGCATGGAGCAGGAGTAAAAGTTACTTCTTTTTCAGGTTCATAATCACCCTTGTCATAGAGATAGGATAAGGCATAGTCTGTTAAAGTTGGTTCCCCATTCTTTGTATCACTATGAACTAATAAATTAGGCCACTTTTCTACCATAAGTATATTTTCATCTTCATAGGTAATTTTAAGATTATTTTCTATTCTTTCAAATTTCTTTTTTTCACCACTAGTTTTTATATATCTTATTTCTATGGTGTCTCCCTCTTCTAAAACATATTGTTCTTTTATTTTTTTACCATTTACTCTAATGTCACCTTTTCTAAATGCCTTATATATAGCACTTAAAGGTACATCCTTCAGTAACTTTCTAAGGAATTTATCGCATCTTTGACCAGATTCATTTGAACCTATTTGTATATTATTCATATTGTCCTCCAATATTTCTTTCTTATAGTTTGTTAAGATAGTTTACAGCCATATTACAATGAACTGCTACTCCTATTTGTAGACATTCCTCATCTATATCAAATTTACTACTATGAAGAGGATATATTATTCCTTTTTTAGGGTTTCCACATCCTAATTGATAAAACATAGCTGGAACCTTAAGGGAGAAGTATGCAAAACTTTCTACCCCCATAGTAGGTTCTTGTAATATTTTATTCTTATCTTTCCCTAATAGAGCTACACTATTATCATAAAATATATTATACATAGCATCGTCATTATATAAACATGGATAACTCTCATCAATAGTAATTTCACAGGTGCCTCTTAAACTTTCTACCTGAATGGTTACCAATTCTTTTAATCTTTTTTTCATGTATTCCCTATCCTCTAGGTTCATAGTTCTAATTATACCAGTTATAGTAACCTTATCTGGTATAATATTGGCTGCTGTACCTCCAGTTATAGTTCCTATAGTTATTACCCCTGGTGATACTGGACTAGTCTCTCTACTTACCAATAATTGTAAAGCATTTATAACCTGAGCTGCAATTACTATAGGGTCTATCCCTTTATGAGGACTTGCACCATGAGAACTTTTACCACAAATAGTAATGGTAAAAGGATTAGAAGCAGCATAAGCTACCCCTTGCTTAAGTCCAATAGTTCCCACCTCAAGACTTTCATCTACATGACATCCAATTATTGCATCCACATGAGGAGCTTCTAATGCTCCTTCTTCTATCATAATCTTAGCTCCACCAGTAGTTTCTTCTGCAGGTTCAAAAATAAACTTTACGTTTCCTTTTAACTTTTTTCTATGGTTATTTAAGAGTTTAGCTGCTCCAAGTACCATTGTCATATGAGCATCATGGCCACAGGCATGCATTTTTCCATCCATCTTAGAAATATAGCAGTGACTATTTTTTTCATGGAGAGGTAGTGCATCCATATCACATCTTATAGCTATAGTTTTTCCATTACTACTATTTCCTTCTCCATATATAGTAGCTACAACACCTGTACCTGCACAAGAATAAAATTCTATATTCTCATTCCTCAAGAAATTTTTTATTCTATCAGAAGTATTGTATAAATCAAAATCTAACTCTGGATTTTTATGAAATTCTCTTCTTATATAAATTAATTCTTCACTTATTTGTTTAGCTTCATGGATAAAGTTCATCTGAAACCTCCTTACTGATAATTATATATTATATACAAATATACAAAAAAATAATAGACTTGAAGTCTATTTAAGAGAAGTCTTGACTATATTGTACTTCAAACCATTATATAACAGAAAAGCTTTCCTTTCAATATTATAGTAAAATATGTTTCAGCTGAGTAAAATATCATGGGTCATTCTCCACAATATATGCCATTTAATTTGTAATCCTTACTATAGTCTATATCTATGAATATATGTAACATTATATATATATACCTATATTAATATTAAACTATAGAACTATTTAACTAGTTAAATAGTTGTACTCATAGTCAGGCTTTGGGGTGTATTAAGTTTTTAAAAAGTTTTAATTTAAGTCATTAAATATCATTTTCTTTAAATTAAATCTATAAACACTCTTACCCATAATATCATCTATTTTAATAGCTCCAATACTTCTGTTATCTAAACTATTTTCTCTATTGTCTCCCATGACAAATATAGAATCACTAGGTATTTTAATAGTCATATCAGGATATGTTTTTACACTATCATCTAAATAAGGTTCTTCAAGTAGTTCACCATTTATATATACATCACTATTCTTAATCTTAATTATTTCATTAGGTAATCCTTATAATCTTTTTTAATATGATATATCACTCCTTAATAGTACAATCATCATCAATAGATTAATATGTCTCCAGTAGGTTTAATATAAAAATTAAGGATTAACAAATGGTAAAACTTTAATTTCTATATATTTAATTATTACTTTGTTTAATTGTATTTACGATAACCTATACAAAAATACATAAAATTATGAGTTTGATAGATGGAATTACAAATAGTGGAGTACTTAAAGTTGAAGTAGTTATAGTTTTAATTCCATTCTTAAATCTGATTCTAGATACTTACTGCCTAGAAAAGGGGTTTCTATAAAACCAAATTTCTTATATAACCCTATGGCTGAAGTTAATTTATGATTTGAAAAAAGAATTATTCTTTTAGCATTTTTTTGTTTTGCAATATAAAGACATTTTTCCATTAATATTTTTCCTATATTTAATCCTTGATATTTTTCAGTAACAGCGAGTTTTGCCAATTCGAAAGTATTATCATCAACTCTTATTAGAGACATAGTTCCTACTATTTCTTCACCGTGTTTAGAAAAAAATATAAAACCACCTTTATCTAGTACGATTTCCTTAGGATTATTTAAAATCTTCTCATCTTCCCGCTCTAATAATTCATACTTTTCAAGCCATTCATAAGAGAGCCTCTTTAAATCATCATGGTATTTTTCTTCATATTCAACAATTATTATTTTCTCCATATTAAATTCCCTCCACTTTTAAATTGAACTTACATTTTAAATTATACTATATTATATATATCTTGGAAAAAGTATAAAAAGTAGAAAAAATAGAAAAGTTTAAAACTATACTTTAACTTATAGACACTAGAGTACTCTTAAGAGTACCTTCTCTTTGACCTACACTTTACAATAATCCATATACTTCAATAGTATTTAGAATATCATCTGCAATTTTTATGAAATCTACTTTCTTTTGTTCAACATTATAAAAATCATCAGCAATAAAGTAAAGGTCAGCGTTTGGAGCAACACCTATATTTCTTCCAACTGCGATAGAAGCCATTGCTACTCCATGCATTTCTGCTATGTCTTTTTCACTACTAAAAGCTTTATAAAATTTCACATTATCTTTTATTTCCACATGGTCAACAATCAAGGTAGCATTTATCATAGCTATCCCAATACCCTCACCATCATATCCTTTATCATGCAACTTGCCTAATTCAAGCTTTTTCTTTTTACCTTCTTCAATAAGTTTCCACGGTTCAAAGTCATTATTGCTATCCAATTTTATATCTATTCATATTTCCTAATATATCTTCTCATCTACCCTTAGTACATTAGAAAAGGATGAACTATTCCTCAAAAACCTCTATAAGACCATTAGCAATCAGGACATCAAAGTCAAATTTTCTCTCCAAATCAGAGAATTTAATAGAGATATTACTTTCTTCTAAGGCTGTTATAGTTCCTGTTCCATAGAATTTATGAGTTACAGTTGTTCCAATCTTAAATTTAACTCTTTCTAGTATCTCTTCTTCTAACTGGCACTCACATAGAAATTGAGATTTATTTTTCTTTTCACCTCTTATAAATTGAGGGAAAAGAAATATTAAGTTGTTAATAGCTCTAGTAACTCCTACATAGAATAATCTTCTCTCTTCCTCTATATCATTATTTTTATAGGGAATAGCTCCATCTACTGTGTTAATCATAAATACCGTATCAAATTCCATTCCTTTAACGCCGTGAATAGTACTAAGAATTACGCCTTCATTTTTATCCTTATTTCTAGAGCTAGCTTTCTTTGTTTCCTCTTCTACAGTATTTACATGTTCTAAGAAGTCTTTAATAGTTTTAAATCCTTTAACGCTTTCTTTAAACTCATTTAACACATTTTCTAAATCTTCTATGGAAAATTTATATTTCTGTGCATATTCGACTAGATGTTTATGATACATTAAGTCTCCTATAATAAATTCTACAGCAGAAGGTAATGAAATTCTATTTAAGTTAGAAATATCCCTTTCGAGTTTATCTAATATTTTTAGTTGGAATACTGGGGTGCTATCTAAGTTTTTTAATTTAGTAAAGATACTGCCTAAGCTATTGCTCTTTTTAACTTCTTCTATACTATTTTTACTTATATACCTATAGGGTTTATTTATTATTCTAGTAAAGCTATCCATGTTTAGAGGATATATGCTTAACTTTAGATAAGCTAATATGTCTTGGCATATGAAGTGAGAGAAAAAATTATATTGTCTATCTAGCAAGGTAAAGGGAATTTTCTTTCTAATAAAACTATCAATTATACTTCTACTTTCTATATTCGTTCTATAAAGTACTGCAAAGTTATTAAAGTTATTGTCTTCACTTTCCTTTACCTTGAGAATATAATCACTTATATATGTACCTTGAGTTGTTTCATCACGAACCCCTTGAGCCTTTATTATTCCATCATCAGTTTTGTTGGCTCTGATATCCTTTGAGGTTCTAATCTTATTATTTTTTATAGACTTCATTGATAATCTTACTATATTCTGCTTTGACCTATAATTTGTAGATAGATATAAGGTTTTACCTTCTTTAAATATATCTTTAAAGTTTACTATATAGGTTGGATTAGCGCCTCTAAAACTATAGATGCATTGATCCTCATCTCCTACTACAAATAAGTTATTTCCCTTATTTAAAAGCTTTAATATGTCCACTTGCACATCATCACTATCTTGAAATTCATCAACTAATATATGTTTAAATTGATTTTGATATGAATTTAATATGGAGCTATTCTTAATAAATAAATCTCTACACATTAACTGTAGATCTTCAAAGTCAAGGAGGGATTTTTCCTTTTTATGAGATTCATAGAAATTTACACAGTTTTTTAAAAGCTCTTTATCGATTTGATTATTTCCATCTCTATTATATTCTCCCTTGCACTTATAGATGGATATGGCATTTACATATTCCTTAACTCTATCTTCACTAACATCCTCCATATAGGCAGTTAAAAAGTTTTTTACTACTCTATAACTTTCAAAGGGCTCTATTATATTAATTTCTCCATAATATGACTTTAGTATTTTATAGCAAAGTCCATGAAAGGTTCCAAAGAAAGGACTTACCTTATTTTTATCTATGGCTAGGAACCTATTTCTCATATTAGTTGCTGCTGCCTTGGTAAAGGTTATTATAACTATGTTTTTAGGTGATATGTTTTTATGATTTATTAGCTCATAAACTCTATTTACAATAACTACAGTTTTTCCACTTCCAGGACCTGCACTGACTATTATATTTTCATTTGTACAGTTAATGGCTGTTAACTGTTCTTTACTTAAAGTGTTATTTTTATTTTTTATCATAATATAAATCTTTCCTTTTACATACTTTCAATTTAATAATATTACCATATTATTTGTCCATATACTATAGAAATGAAAGTTTTCTTATGGTACGATATATAGGATGTAAATGTTAACCTATGGAGATTTTATAAAATTTTATCCGATGACTACCAGCTCTAATACTCTCATCTTCTTTAAAGTGGGAGTAAAGAGCTGATACGTCACTGGATAACGATTTCTAAGCTTCAGTGGGAGTAAAAAACTCCCCCTGAAGCAAATAACTCTGTTTATGGTTTATATAAGTGAGGAGAACTAAAAATGGATACAATTACTAGACTTGACCTAAGAAGCCAAAGAAATCTTACCATGTTAGTAGATTTTTATGAGCTTACAATGGCTAATGGTTATTTAAATACTGAAGCAGATGATACCATAGCTTATTTTGACATGTTTTTTAGGAAAATTCCTGATGGTGGTGGCTACTGCATAATGGCAGGAGTTCAACAATTAATTGAATATTTAACTAATCTTAAATTTACTGATGAAGATATAGAATATCTAAGAAGTAAAGCTTTATTTAGTGAAGAATTTTTAAATTATTTAGCTAACTTTAAGTTTAGTTGTGATGTATGGGCTATTCCAGAAGGTACCCCAGTATTCCCTAATGAACCACTTGTAACTGTAAGGGGTCCAGTTATGGAAGCTCAGTTTATAGAAACTATGATACTACTAACAATAAATCATCAAACTCTAATTGCTACTAAAGCTGCAAGAATTTGTGAAGCGGCTAGTGGTAGACCAGTAATGGAGTTTGGTTCTAGACGAGCTCAAGGCTATGATGGTGCCTTGTATGGAGCCAGAGCTGCAATTATCGGTGGATGTAATGCTACTGCTTGTACTATGGCAGATGAATTATTCAATGTGCCTGTAACTGGAACTATGGCACACTCTTGGATTCAACTTTTTGATAGTGAATATGAAGCTTTTGTAGCATGGGCTAAAACTTATCCTGATAATACTGTACTTTTAGTAGATACATATAATGTTCTAAAATCAGGCATTCCAAATGCTATCAAGGTTTTTGATGAAATCTTAAAACCTATGGGTAAAAGACCTAAGGCTGTAAGAATAGATAGTGGTGATATTGCATATCTTTCTATAGAAACTAGAAAAATGCTAGATGAAGCTGGCTATGAAGATGTAAAAATCACAATTTCTAACTCTTTAGATGAATTTATAATTAAAGCTGTTCTTGATAATGGTGCTAAAATCGATAGTTTTGGTGTTGGTGAAAGATTGATCACTGCAAGAAGTGAGCCTGTATTTGGTGGTGTTTATAAACTTGTTGCCATTGAAAAAAATGGAGCTATTATCCCTAAAATTAAGATAAGTGAAAATGTTGAAAAAATAACAAATCCTGGTTTTAAATCTCTTTATAGAGTTTATGATAAGAAAACAAATAAAGCTATTGCAGATTTAATTGCTTTAAATGATGAGAATTTTGACAATAATAAGCCTTTACAGTTGTTTGACCCTAATTACACTTGGAAGAAAAAAAGAATTAAAAATTATAATATAAAAAATCTCATGGTACAAATATTTGATAAAGGTAAATGTACTTATGAAAGTCCTTCTGTAATGGAGATAAGAGAATTTTGTAGTAAAGAAAAAGCTAGTCTATGGTCAGAGATAAGAAGATTACAAAATCCTCATCAATACTATATAGACTTATCTAAAAACTTATGGAATTTAAAAGAATCATTATTACACGAATACTCTTCAATATATGAAGAATAATATTAATATACTATCTATGAAGGGTATGATATCTATTGAATAAGAAACTTAAAATAAAAATTTCTAATGATGCCTTTGATTTTATTATTAAACTACTGGAATTTCATGATGAATATGATTGCATAGCATTAAAAGAACCTGAAAATGGTGGATGTTGTAAAAATTCTAAGGTTGATATAATCTTAGATAATACCATTAACTACAATGTTATTGAAGATATACAAGGATTAAAAATTGCTTATAGTGAAGATTTATATAGTAACTTTAATGAAATAGTTATTGTACTGAAGAAAGATTCACTTTACCTAAAGGCAACACCTTCATTTACTAATAAATCTAAGGGATGTGGTGGATGCGGATCAAAGTCAAAGGATTGCACATCATGTTCAGTATGTAGTATGAAATCAAAATAGTTAATAAAAAATCTCCTAGCCTAGGCTAGGAGATTTATATGTTTACTGAAAGATACTAAATAGCATACTTATGGATTAGTTTAATTTTGTTGTAGCTTAATATAGATATAATATTATAAAAAATCCATATCAAAAATAATATAATTATAAGTAGCTGTCTTTGTATAAATGAGATATAGACAACGACTTATCCTCCTTATACGAATCATAATCATAGAGATTTTTTATTTTGCTCCCCTTGCTACTAAGCTCTTTAAAGGGGCACTTATTATTATTTTCAGCCCAATTATAAAGGGCACAGTCCTTTGAACACTCTACATACTCATCGTAAGTTGATAAAAAATCACACTTAACCAAGCATAACACCCCCAATAAATACACATTTAATACCCTAAATTATAAATGAGAATTTTCACAAAATAAAGTATTTTTAGTAGATTTACTGTAGAATTTTCTATATTTGAAGATTTTCAAATATTTTTTAAATATAATTATAATATTTTAAAAAAACATAAAATTGTACTACCATTGCTAAAATATTTATTAAAATTTATATAAAAAAGGTTCCTCTCGGAACCTTTTAATTATGATAATAATCTTGAATTTNNCACTTATGTCAATGTTTATATTTTTATGTCCTATATTTCTTTGAGTATTATGGATATTCAAACTATTATCTTCTTTTTTTGCTATATGATTTTTAAGATTAATAATCTTTTCACTATCAATATTCATTATTTTTTCATATATAGGAAGTAGCTCATTAGTATTCTTATTATTTAAGCCTATATTAATGATTGCTATTTTTTTTATTCCATAAATACAACTTAACAAATTTTCATTGTTGGCGATATAATGAGAAAATTCAGTAAACTCGTCCAATAAGTGACTACAACCATATAAATCCAGTTCGGATATAGTTGAAGGTCTTTTTTTGCCTTCTTTGAAATCTAAATCCCCTACTTCATTATTTAATATGGTACCACCTTTTTCTATGACAGCTCTTTCTAAGTTTAAATCATTTAACTCTAAACAATCATCTATTCTTACCTGAGTTCCAATATCTATATGATACATAATAAAATTTTTAGCTTCTTCCTTAGATTTGACAAGAATACTGTGAATACCAATTTCCTCAAGTTTATTCATCATATCTTGTATTAATATGCTTACAGAAGTTCTATTTACCATACATATTACACCTCCTAAGGCAGTTAAATATTTTCTTTACTTATTTATATGGATGTAATTACTATTTTATGATATCAATGAAAGATTTTATAATATGAGCTGTAAAACCCCAAATTACATAATTATTCCACTTATAAAAGTATTCATCTAATACCCCCTTTGAAAATTTGTAATCCTTACCTCCGTTTATTAAATGAAAGGGAAATCCATCTTGATTTATTGGACCAATATCCATTTTATATAGTAATGGTTGTGTATCAATAAAAAATTTTATTGGTACCTTAAATATATGATCAACTTCACTTGTATTAAACCTAATATTACTTGTATTAAGTTTAGCGATATAGGGACGCATTATCATGTGGTATGGTGATAAGAAATAATCCATTTCACCAATAACTTCAAAATCTTCTTTTTTAATATTCATCTCTTCCATGGTTTCTCTTATTGCAGCATCTCTAAAAGACTCTCCTTCTTCAACCTTTCCACCAGGTAGACAAACATCTCCAGGCTGACTATTTAATTTTTTAGCCCTAACTTGAAAAATTATATAAACCTCGTCTTCTATAACCTGTAGAAGAATCATCACTGCTGCTTTTTTCATAGGTTGTATAGATGCGGACTCCCTATCTTTAAAAATATCATTTATTATATCAATATTTATATTTGTCATCAGTTCACTGCTCCTTCTAAATGTCTTATATATAGCATACCACAATATTAGATAATAAAAATATAACATATTATTAATAACATATTTTTTCTTTGTCCTTGTTGAAAATTACAGTAAATGTTATACTAGATAGGACTTATTTAATTCTAAAATATAAAATTGGAGAGATGACTTGTGAAAAAGAGAATTTTATCATTATGGGTATTTTTTACTTTAGTGTTTACCTTTTCTTTCTCAACTATAGCCATTGCAGAAACTAAACTTGAAATCGTCGGTACTTCTGCTATTGTTATGGACTTAGAAACAAAGGAAATAATCTATTCTAAAAATATCGATGAAAAGAAACAACCAGCCAGTATTACTAAGCTGATGACCGCTTTACTATTAGCTGAAAATAAAAGTAAAACTGATTTACTTACTTATCCAGCTGCAGCCTTAGAAGAAGATCCTTATTCTTATGGACTTAATGTTCATCCAGTAACTCCTGGAGATACATTTACCAGTAAAGATGCGATGGACATACTACTTCTTTATTCAGGTAATGATATTGCTTATATGGTTGCTGAAAATGTTGGTGGAACAAATGAAAAGTTCATTACAATGATGAATGAAAAAGCTAAAGCTTTAGGTATGACTAATACTAATTTTGTAACACCTAATGGCCTTGATGATAACACTGATGATCACTATACTACAGCATATGATTTATCCCTATTATTAAATGCAGTTTACAGTAATGAGTGGATTAGAGAAACTATGTCTAAAAAGGAATCTGAAGTAAAATCTACTAATGGACCTTCATCAATAGTTGAAAATAGAAATAAACTTATAGGTTTAGATGGAAACATTGGTGGAAAAACTGGTTATACAGAAAAGTCTGGAAGGTGCCTGGCTGCTTTATATCAAAGGAATGGACATACTTTAGCAACAGTAGTATTAGGTTCAGATTATAATTTTCCAGTAGACACTCAGGTTTTTGAAGATACTACAAACCTAGCTAATTATGGCTTCAATGCAGAAAAAGAGGTCTTCAAAACTAAGAACACTGAAATTTCAGAAGTTACTATTGAATATAAAATTTTACCTCTTATAGGACCTAAAAAAGCAATTAAAGTTCCAGTTACTATTCATGAGGATATTTCATTATATCCAACAGACTTAGAACCAGAATTTAATTCTGAAGTAGGTAAGATAAATATTTGGACTTTAAGTAAAGATAAATCTATTGGTAAAGCTACTGTTAATATAAAGGGGTACGAAAAACAATATGATATATATTCTGGACTATCCAATATGGATATAATAAAAAGTAATATCATATATTATGTATTAGCTCTATTAGTATTAATAGTAATAGGATCTTTAGTAATACTAATAATATCTAAAATAAACAAAAAACGCAGAAAAAAAAGAAATCGTATATATAGATAGTTTTAAAGATTCCCTATGTTAATATTAATCACAGGGAATCTTTTTTTGTGTAAATATTTGTAATTTTATATACAGTATATTTTTATATTTACTAATTAATTTTATATTGTAATAAGTAAATATAAATTTTGTACTATTTATTTTATCATTTTCAATTATGACAATGATACTTATGATTATATTTTGCGGTAAAACCTAAAATACTAAATAAACTTTATAATGTCTTCAATTCTATCTATTATAAAATCAGGGTTATATACTTTAATTTTTTCTATATTTAACGCGGTATAATTTACTAGGCAAGTTTTTGCTCCTGCATTCTTTCCGCATAATATATCATTGTGGCTATCTCCTACCATTATAGTTTCATTAGGGTTAACCTTAAAGGCTTCACAGGCCTTTAACACTGGTTCACCATCTGGCTTATGTTTACTACTATCTTCTGGAGTAATTATTACATCAAAATATTTCTCTAAGTCAAAACAATTAAGTCCTCTTAAAGCTGTTCCTCTTTTTTTAGATGTAACTATTGCTAATTTTAATCCCTTATCTTTTAGTTTTAATAGTCCATCTTCCACGTGATCATAAGATTTTATGTATTTATCATGACAATTAAGACAGTATCTTATGTATTCATCAACTAATTCATCAGCTCTCTCTTTATCATATTCACTCAATACATCTTTAAGTGGTATGCCAAAGGATTCTACAATTTCCTCCTTTCCTATATTTAATCCTAAATAATTATTTAATACATAATTAAAGGAAGTTAATATTAATTCATTGGTGTCTATTATTGTACCATCTAGGTCAAACAGTATTGCTTTAATCATATCTTTTTACTCCTTATTTATAAGTAATTTTAGGGGTACGTACCACTTTGAATAACTAAATCCATGGTTATCTATATATTCACCCTTTATATCCTTCACCATCACTGTAGCTCTTTTATTAATATTACTAATTATTCCTTCATACAATATACCTTTGTATTTAAATTGAACAACTTGTCCTTTAAGAAATGAGTTATTTATGCTTTTATTGAAGGTATCTTTACTCTTTAATATTTCATGATAACTACTTGTATGTCCAAATAAATTAAAGGCTAGATTCTTAAATATTTCACCTTTACAATTAGAGCTTCCATACTCACTAAATTCTATCACATGGCAAAGCTCATGCTCTAAAATGAGCATAAGAGCTTCTAGTGCATCCTTAGCTTCTATTCCACATACAACTTTACTTCTATTATCTTCTATATATTCTTTTATGACTCTATTACTTATTCTAATCTCATAGGTACAGTCTCTTCCTCTTTTTGAAAAGATAGTCTTTCCACCACTTGAAGTCATCCTATTGGATAAGGATACCTTAATACCCTTTGGTATAGCATTTACTAAATACCCCTTTAATACATAACCATCATATATATCTATAAGGTTAGAAATGTTTTCTAATGTCAAAATATCTAGAGAATTTAGCACATTAGGTTTATGTCTTCTGCAAAAATCTTTCTTTATAAAATCTCTCATATTCACTTTATCATTTTTGTTAACTTCAGTGTCAATCATTAAGTATGTAATACCTTCCTTAAATAGATTTTTTCTATAAAAAATGCTGAGCATGCACTATAATTATATTACATGCTCAGAGCTTATCTAATATTTAAAGCATTTTAACACAGACTAACTTAATATTTTATTGATTTATATATAAGTCTGCTTAATTGATCTTTTTCTTTTGCACCTTCTATACTTCTTAAAATTTCCACATTAATCTTACTTATATCAATATTTAATTCTTCAATATGACTTTCTAAGGAATTTATTGCATTTAAAAGCCTTGTCTTTTTATTATCTTTAACTATTACCTTATCTGCAAAAGATTTAAGAGCAACATATGTCAAGATTAGTACATCTTCAGTCTCTAAAAATTCTTCATAATTTTCCACAAGATATACTACAGCTTTAGTTAGTAGATTTTTATATATTTCTATCCCTTCCCCATGGAGAGTAAAAGCTACTATACTCCTAGCAGTATATATAACCTTATCTATTTTATCATCTTCTACAGATTTACCAAAGGCACCACTTGCTAATTGTTGCGTTGCTAGCACACGTAAGAACTCTGATTTATCTATACCCTCATCCATTAAATTTTCTAATTTCAATTCATCTAGACTTTGACTATAGTAGAACTTCGGAGAAATTATATTTGTATCACCCTTATTGAAATCTATGTTAACTGGTAAGAATTTTCTCATAACTCCCCCCAGTACAGGTTCATAGATTTCTTCTATTAAAACAAAGGAAGTTTCATCACTTATAATTCCAATATCAGTAGATAACTCTATAATCTTATTTTTCATAGCCTCATGAACTCCTCCACGTTCATAGACGATTCTATTTTCTAAAGATTCTATTCTTTTCTTATACCAAACCTTTTCGATTAAATTTGCATTAACCTCTAAGTCTAATTTAGTTAGAACTATTCTTCGTTGTATTCTTCTATCTCCAACCATACCATTAAGAGTAACAATACCTTCTAAATCCCCATCTATCTTAGCAAATATTGAAAATGGTTCTCCATCATACATATATTCTATGGTTCTAGGGTAAGTCTTCTCAACCTTCATTCCACCCCAATCAATTTCAATATCTGTTATTTGTAGTCCTCTTATTCTATTGAACTGATTTAAGATTACATCTTCAATTCTAATACTTCTATTAATAAATTCTGCTTTTCCAAAGGTAATTCTTGCTATTTTATTGATGAAATAAGTATTAACAGAGGCATCTATTCCAAAAGGGAAAATTCTGCTTCCAACACAAGTTTTTTCTACATAATCAAGAATCTCTTTTTCATCATCCACCACGTCATCAGTAAATAAAACGATAGTATTTTCTTCTCCTTTATCTTCATTTAAAAAGGCATATTTTATTCCATCAAATATATTAGCATCATTTTCACAAGCTAAATTATCTATCCATTTAGACGCTTCCTTTAAATTCTCATCATTAAATTCAACTCTCCTACTCTCTGAAAAATGCTTTAGGGTGTCACCCATAGCAACTATGTTAAAGGTATCACCTTTATATAAATTTCTAAGACATAAGTGTAAAGCAGTTTTAGCCTCCTTTAACTTATCTCCTTCCATGGATTCTGATATGTCTATAAGGAATATATAGTTTCCATTTTTCTCTTCTACATCCTCTTCAATTTCAGGTAGAAATCTCAAATAAACAATTCCATTGTCTTCGCTATAATTCTCATATATAATTCCACTTGTTTCACTGGAATTTTCCTCTAAATAAATTGTCATAGCACTATCCAGAATTTGCTCTTCACCATGAAGGGTTATTTTGTATAAATTGCTCTCATCATCCTCTTCTTCTTCTTCTACCTGAATTTTATGAGTATTACAAGAAAATTTAGCACTTTCAAAGGTCTCTACTAATAGATTTAAAGATAATTTATAGTTTTCTTGTTGACTTTGTTCTTCATTATATGGATTTTCTGGAAGTACAATCTTAGGTATAATTAACTTAAGCTTGGAATGTTCATATACTAGCTCTTCAATATAAGAGATCTTTATAACTACAGTTTCACCTTTTAAAATTGTTCCAATTGACATTTTAAAATAGTTGTTATTTAGTTCTTCTAATATAAGTTTACTTCCTGAATCCTCTCCAATATTTTCATAAATTTTCTCTATTTCTTTTTTATCTTCTACTTTACCTTTTATAACACTGCCACCTATATTTGCTTCAAAACCTGAAATAACAGCAGTATCTGGTATAGGGAAGGTATAAATTCCTTTTACATCATCTTCACCAATATTTTCATAAACATGGCTAATTGTAAATTCAACAAACTCTCCACAAATATTACCATCTATATCTACCTTTTTTAACAATATTTCTCCCTTAGAAATATTGTTCTGTAACTTTTCATATTCCATAACCTCACTCCTTTTATGTTATATACCTTTCCTTCAGAAGGAGTTTTTCCTACCTCTGAAGGATAAATTATTATCTAGAGACTTAGCCATATTCATATAGTTTCATATAAAAATTTCAATAAATTATATTGTACTACATAACTTCTTTTATTACTCTTAAAGCATTCTTATATAATATTTTTTCTATGTGGCTTTCATGATATCCTTCTTTTTGTAGTTCTGTTATGAGTTTATCTATCTCCCCCATATTACTAATTTCTAGATTTTTAGGATTTATTCCATCAAAATCACTACCTAGGGATAATACATCTATACCCCCAACATCATAAATATGATTTATATGTTTAACCATATCTTTAACAGCACTTTTACTTCCGCCTTCTATTAAGAAAGATTTTTCAAAGTTGATTCCAGTTATGCCCCCCTTTTCACTAAGAGTTCTAATCATATCATCAGTTAAATTTCTGCTGTGATTACATACAGCTCTACTGTTTGAATGTGATGCTACAAAAGGTTTCTTACTATATCTTGATACATCATAGAACCCTCCATCTGATAGGTGTGAAACGTCAATAATCATGCCTAGCCTATTCATTTCTTCAAGGGTTTCTAATCCAAAGGTTTTTAACCCTTTATTTTGAAACTCTTCTCTGCAATTTGGATAACCTATACTATTTTCATAATTCCAGGTTAATGTCATAAGTCTAACTCCTAGGTCATAAAAATTTCTTAAATTCTTAAGAGAGCCTTCTATAGCTTCACCTTCTTCAATGGTCAAGAAAGCTGATATTTTATCCTCCTCCTTATTCACTTTAAAATCCTTATAATTTTTTGCTACAGATATTTCATGATTATTTTTTTCTAATTCTTCATAAAATTTATTTAGCATATCCATGGCTCTATTAAATGCCTTAGGATGCTCATTAAGATCAATAAACAAGGCAAAAAATTGTGCCAAGGACTTACCTTTTATTAATTTTTCTAAATCAATAGCTAGATTATTTCTCTTTAATTCCATATACTTATTATCTATTAAATGACAAATTGTATCACAATGTAAATCAATTATACTCATATTATATCCCCCTTAATTCTAAGACTATATTTTCTGTTAAATTACGAATTTACAAGTTATTTATTACCATATATATTGAAATTCTATCCCTATTATCTATATTATAAATTCTCCTTCTTTATTTATATATCCTTCTTTTTCATCTATTATAACCTTACATATTCCATCATAAAAGTTATCTACTTCATGAAATTTAGGCTCTATAACTATATGGCCTTTTAAATCTACAAAACCCCACTTCTCGTTAATTTCAACAGAAAATAAACCTTCACTATACTCAAGAACATTATCATACTCTATAGGTATTATTATGTTCCCACTTCTATCTATAAATCCATATTTATCTTCTATGGAAACTGCTGCATATTCTGTATTGAAATTATCCGCCCAGCTATATGTTTTTTCAATAACAAAGTCACCAGCATTATTAATATATCCCCATATATTATCTTGGGATACAGCTGCAAGACCATTAAAAAATTCGTTAGTGAAATCAAAATTCCCGTCTATCTTTATATTAAAGTTTTCATCCACATATACATTTTTACCCTCTAATCCCACATTGGCTAAACCTTCATTAAAGTTGTTAGCATATTCATATATAAATCCGCTAATACACTGACCTTCCCCATTTATATATCCATAGTTCTCACCTTTTCTAACTATAGCAAGGCCATTCTCTTCAAACTCATCAGCTTCATCAAAGGCAGGCGATATAATCATCTTACCGTGGCTATTAATATATCCCCACTTTCCTAATATTTTAACTGCTGCAAGTCCTTCAGTGAATCCTTTTCCTTCTTCATATTTTATTGGTATTATCTCATTGCCCTGTAAGTCTATATATCCATATCTATGGTTTAACTCAACTAAAGCCATTCCTTCACTAAAATAATTTATATCATCATATTTGGGAGCTATTATATAATCTCCTTGTCTATTGATAAAACCACATAATCCATCTACTTCTACAAAGCCCATTTCATCCTCAAATTCATCGGAAAAATCAAAAATAAAAGGAACTATAGTTTTTCCACTTTCATCTATATAACCATATTTATTATCTAATTCAACTGGATACATTTTCATAATCTTTTCTCCTTTGCTTTTTAAATATATGAATATTATACCATTTATACGAATAAAAAGTCTTATATTATCTTAATTAAAGATAACCTATTATATATATTTAACTATTTAAAAACTATTATTTCATACCTTATATATTATTAATACAATGTCTATTTAATTATACTAATTGTTAGTAATTATAATTTATATTATAATTAAAAGGATGTAATAATAAGTGTAGGTATCTCTACACAATACAAAGGAGTGTTAAATATATGAAAAATTGTATAGTAGCTCAATCAGGTGGTCCTACATCTGTAATAAATGCTAGCGCAATGGGAGTATTTAAAGCAAATGAAGAACTACACTATTTTGACAATGTATATGCAGGAATTAACGGTATTGAGGGAATTTTAAATGAAAATATAATAAATCTTTCTCATATTGACAGTGAAGTTATTGACAGATTAATCTATACACCATCTTCAGGACTTGGATCTTGTAGATACAAATTAAAAACTTATGAAGATAACAAAGAAGAATACATAAAACTTTTTGAGATTTTTAAGAAGCATGAAATTGATACTTTCTTCTACATTGGTGGAAATGATTCTATGGATACAGTTCATAAACTTAGTAACTATGCAAAAGAGCATAACCTTCCTGTAAAATTCTTTGGAGTTCCTAAAACTATAGATAATGACCTTCCAGTAATGGATCATACTCCCGGTTTTGGAAGTGCTGCTAAATTTATATCAACTATAGCCCTAGAAAACAAACTAGATGCTAGTGTGTATACTGCAAAAAATGTATTTGTTATAGAGGCAATGGGCCGTGATACAGGATGGCTAGCTGCAAGTTCTTGTATTGCTACATTAAATGGAGAACCAGTGGTAGATTTAATTTACCTTCCTGAAGTTGCCTTTGATGAAGCTAAGTTTTTAAAAGATGTGGCTAAAAAATTAGAAGTAAAAAATTCTGTAATTGTAGTAGTTTCTGAGGGAATAAGAACAGCAGATGGTACTTTCATTGGTGAAATGGGTGGTACTGGTCTAGATAAATTTGGTCACGCTCAATTAGGTGGAGTTTGTAGTTATATTAAAAATGTAATCACCGAAAATGGAGTTTGCAAAAAAGTAAGAGCCATAGAACTTTCAACTATGCAACGTTGCGCAATGCACTTTGCTTCTCAAACTGATATTGATGAAGCCTTTAATTGTGGATTTGCTGCATTAAAATACTCTAGAGAAGGTGAAAGCGGTTATATGATAGGTATTAAGAGGGTTTCTAATTATCCATATGAATCAGAAACCTTTGCAGTGCACACTTCAAAGGTAGCAAACTCAATAAAATATTTTCCTAAGGAATGGATCAATGAGGAAGGCAATAATGTAACTAAAGAAGCCTATGAGTATACACTACCTCTAATTATGGGAGAATCAAAAATTCAATACGAAAATGGTCTTCCCAAATATGCTTTTATAACAAAATAATATTAGCAATTTAATTTACCTATATTAAAAGGAGTGATTTTTTATTAAAAATCACTCCTTTGTACTAATTTATGTATTATATTAAGAGACATTTTAGTTTTAATCTAAAGATAATCAGTGTTATTTCTGTCAGTGTGATTTTAGTTACCTGCTGTATCTGTATTATCTTCTTCTACATAATTAGGATAAAACTCTTTTCCACCAGCTTTAACAGTAATTACATTATTAGTTACAGCTACATCAAATTTAGTTTTTAAAGATTGTGATGTTGGAAATTTACCATCAAAGTATTTATTACCTATTTCCGTTATATCACTTTCTTCAATAGGTCCTGAAGCACTTATATCTCCCTCTATTATCCCAGTTTTAACTGCCATAGCTATGGCATTAGCATTTGAAACATCTGTTTTTTCTTTAGCTTCATCCACTTTAGATACCATTGTTGGTGCTACGGCTAAGGCTAATACACCTATTATCCCTAAAACTACTAGTAACTCAATTAAGGTAAATCCCTTTTTCTTAGATCTATTAGTTTTCTTATTCACACTATTCCTCCTTTCCTTTTTGATTTAAGAATTTATGTAACAATTCACGTACATAAACTATGATATCCATTAGATACATAATTATACAATAATTTCTACTTTTTTCTAAAAATTTATATATATTTTCTATAAAATATTTTCTTCATAAATAAAAACACCTAGGCTTTATTTTAATCCTAGGTGTTTACAATATTTATATACTAATTATCATTTAATTTTTCATTACACTTTTCTTTTATAAGAAAAGCTTCATCATAATGATCGTCAATAACTATAGCTTCTTCTGCACACTTTAATGCTTCTTTAAACTTTCCATCTTTAAAATATATTTTAGCTTTAAGCAGGTAGTATCTTTCATCATCAGACATCTCTATAGCATTATTAATAAAGGTTAAGGCTTTGTCATATTCAAAATCAACTATAGCATAAAAATAATACGCTATTATATAGTAAATTTTATCTTGCCTTGTATATAAATTAAATATACCCATTAAGAAACTAAGAATTTCTTTTCTTGAAAGAAAGGTTTTTCTTACGGTACCTCTATTCATATCTTTATAGGACATCTTAAATAAATAATCCACTGCTTCTGTGTACTTATATCTTCTAATATAAATACAAACCTTATTTAAATTCATATATAAATCATTAGGTGCTAGAGTAAGTGCTTGTTCCATATATCCCATGGACTTCTCATATTCCCCAATCTCAAAATGGGTTCTTGCTAAAAGGTTAAAGTATTTACCATTGTCACTTTTCAAGCTAATAGCCTTATTAAGATTATATATAACCTCTGAATAAGAAAACCAATCTAAATTATGAACTCCAACTAAATCCTTTAAGGAGGTTTTAGAACTATTTAAAAGTCTCAATACTAATACAATTGCCCTTCCTTTTCTATAATACCCATGAGGACCATCACTTTTCACCTCAATGAGCCTATCATATATATTTATAGCTTTATTATAGTTTTGTATCACTTTATATACTGATTGGTTTTTTACAATAACTTCATATTCCTCACCTAATTCCAAAGATAACACTTCTATATAATCATACCAAAAATCATTATCTAGTTCTAAATTAATAGCCCTCTTGCAGTTGTGTATTATTCTGTCACATCTATCATCTAAAATTAAATATTCATCTTCCTTTATCCTAAAAATTTCATCTCTAAGGAGATCTGACATACTTTTTTTATACTCATTATAATTTCCCATATATATATCTTCAGCTTCATACAATTTTTTAATTATACACTCATAGCTTTGAACTTTTATATTATAAGGTGATTCCTTATCTCTAGTTATGCCACCTAATACTTCTAATGCCTCATTATATTTTTTAAGTTTCATAAAAATAAAACCCTTATGATACAAGTAATTATAGTAATCTCTATTTTTGATGCCTATAACTTCATTTAAAACTTTTAAAATTATATCTACATCCTTAGTAAGTGAAGTTCTTTCCATAACAGCATCGATAAATTCCCTCACTTTATTATTTATATAGGATTTATTAATGTACTCCCTATCCTCATACTCTGAATTACTTTCTATTTGGTATAGAATTTTATATATATTAATCATCTCTAAAAAATAATTATTATCAATTAAAATATACTTTCCCTCTTCAACTAACTCTAGATATTTTACACTTACATATTCACAACTACTATGATAGTGGTCGTTTTCTTCTTCCTTAAGAATAACTTGAAGAAGTTTCATATAGTTTTCATAAAGATTATAATAATCTCTTATATTTATAAATTTCTTTATGTTATCTAAATATTGATTTTTTAAAATTCCCCCTAGTCTAGCTAAATTTTCACCAAATATCTCTACATCTCCATAACTACTATAACTCGAGAGAGCATAATTAAGTCCTACATAATAGGTTTCAAAAGCTTCTTCAAACCTATTTAATTTTTCTAAAGTTTTTCCTTTATGATTATAAATAAATTCATCTACTGTTATTCCAAAAGATAAGTTTATATAATAAAGTGCTTTTTCATAATCTTCTTCCTCATAATAGGCAAAGGATAAAAGGTCATATACTTCATCAGTTTTATTAAAGGTCATAGCCTTTTCTAAGGCATGAAAAGCATCCTTCCTTCTATCCAGCTTAAGGAGCATCTTTCCCTTTAATATGTAATAATCATATCCTTTATCATAATCTATCACACTATCTAATTTCACCAGTATCTTTTCAGCTTCTACCTTTGTTATATTATTATAATTATCATATTTTTCTTCTATGTTAAATTTGTTGTAATCCATATTCCCTCCTAAACATAAGATAAGCCCTACGCATCCATATTCAATTTTACCATATACGGGTATAAATCTAAATTAATAAATGATTAACTTTCATATATTGTCATATTATTTATATTTCATATGGATTATAATTACTATATTTTTTTTAAAAATATGGTAATATATAATTAAAAATAAAATTTAGGAGGTAACTAAAAATGCAGAATATTAATAGTGAAAATTACAAAACTGCTATATTTGCTGGTGGCTGTTTTTGGTGCATGGTATCCCCTTTTGATGTATTAGATGGAATCATAAGTGTTACTTCTGGGTATACTGGAGGTAAACTAAAAAGCCCTGCCTATAAAGATGTAAAAGCTCAAGGTACAGGTCATTATGAAGCTATTAAAATTGTATATGATCCTACTATCATTTCCTATGAAAAGCTCCTAGATGCCTTTTGGAGACAGATAGACCCAACGGATGATGAAGGTCAATTTCAAGATAGAGGCTCTTCCTACATTGCTGCTATTTTTTACATGGATGATAATCAAAGAGTAATTTCTGAAAAATCTAAAAAAGCTCTAAATGATTCAAGTAGATTTCCCAAAGAAGTGGTTACTAGGATTCTCCCAGCATCAACCTTCTATGAAGCAGAGGAATATCATCAAGAATTTTACAAAACCCATCCTACAGAATATAAAAAGGATAGAAGTATATCTGGAAGAGATGAGTTTATAGCAAAATATTGGGGTAATGATTATTATGAAATATATGAAGACTAAGCAGAGTTCTTAGCTTCTATGAAGCTTTACTAACAGAATTCTTAGTATCAATTTATTTCATACTTAGAATTCGTTGTCCTTTAGGGGAAATCGTTATCCAGGGACATACCAGCTCTTACACTCACAATTTAAAGAAGATGAGAGTATTAGAGCTGGTAGTCATCGGATAAAATATTTTAAGATTGGATGTGATGTTATGAAAAAACAACATAGTGAATTATTTAAAATCCTTATTAATGCCTACTATAATGATAAATTAGAGAATGTTATTGAAGAATTATTAAAGGACAATACGGTTGATAAAGAAGCCTTAGCTGCAGAAATTTCTTCTCTCTGTGGAGTGAATTTGTCCTTTAGTAATAATTACATAGAGGATTTAAAAAATGCCATAAATAATTATGAATCAGATCATAAAATTGTTAATAAAATTAAACTATGTAAAATGGAATGTAAGGTAGATTGTGATGGAAAGACAAAATGTCAAGAAAGTTGCCCCTTTGATGCTATTTTATATGATGAAAAAACTAAGTGTACTTATATAGATAATGATAAATGTACTGATTGTGGGTTCTGTGTAGAGGGATGTCCAACTGGAAGTATTCTAGATACAGTTGAATTTATGCCTCTTGCTAAACTTTTAAAGGAAAACACTCCTGTAGTAGCTGCTGTAGCCCCTGCTATAATGGGTCAATTTGGAGATAGTACCATTGAACAGCTTAGAACTGCTTTTAAATCTCTTGGATTTACTGATATGGTGGAAGTAGCATTCTTTGCAGATATGCTTACCCTTAAAGAAACCATTGAATTTGATGCTCATGTTAAAACTAAATCAGATTTTATGATTACATCTTGCTGCTGTCCTATGTGGGTTGGCATGATAAAAAAAGTATATAAGGATTTATTGCCTCATACATCTCCTACTATATCTCCAATGATTGCAGCTGGTAGGGTGTTAAAAAAATTAAACTCAGATGTAAAGGTAGTGTTTGTAGGCCCATGTGTAGCAAAAAAGGCAGAAGTTAAATCTCCAGATTTAATTGGTGATATTGATTTTGTTCTTACCTTTGCAGAATTACAAGAAATTTTTGAAGCCTTTAATATAGTTCCAGAAACCCTTGAAGGCACTACATCCATGGAATATGCCTCACGAGGTGGAAGGCTTTATGCACGTACCGGTGGAGTTTCAATTGCTATTGAAGATTGCATAGAAAGAATGTTTCCTGAAAAATATAAACTTGTAACTCCTATTCAAGGTAACGGAATAAAAGAATGTAAGGAAATATTACAAGACCTTCAAAAAGGTATTATAAAAGGAAACTTCATTGAAGGAATGGGATGTGTTGGTGGATGTGTTGGTGGGCCAAAAGCTATTGCCCCCAAAGATAATTCTAAAATAGCCGTAGATACATTTGCAGATAACTCTAAATATAAAGTTGCCTACGATAGCCCAGTAATGAATGGAATCTTAGATGCCATTGGCATATTCACCATAGAAGATTATAAAGATGAAAGCAAAACTGAAATATTCCATAGAGACTTTTAAAAAGACTATGTCTATGAAACTTCCTACTAGATTAATTTATCTCTCACAAAAATTGAGTATCCACTTTGATATAAGTGGATACTCAATTTTTTTTATTTATATAATTCCTTTATTTTTTCAAAGGCTTCATTACTTAGAATGTGTTCTATACGGCAGGCATCTCCATCTGCTACTTCTTTTGATACTTCTAAAGTCTCCATGAGGTATTTAGTGATGAGAGTATGTCTTTCATAAATTTCACTGGCCTTTTTCATACCTTTTTCTGTGAGAGTTATCTCCCCTCCTTGTTCCATAGTTATATACTCAGCTTTTTTCAGTATGCCCATGGCTCTACTAATGCTAGCCTTTGTATAACCTAATTCACTTGCTATATCTATAGAACGTACAGATCCCTTTTTTCTCTGAAGCAATAAAATAGTTTCTAAATAATTTTCTCCGGATTCATGTATTTTCATAATAATCTCCTGTATAGTTTCTTTTAACCTATTTTATCATAGGTTAAATTTTCATTCAACTTTCTAAAATTACTCTTTACTTATTTAAAATAACCAAATATATGAAAATTATTCTCATTTTCAGTTGACATCATAAATCATTTATAGTAAACTCAAAATATAGGTTAGTTAAAGCTAACTTATGTTTTTTAATATTAGTTAGCTTGTGCATACTTAAGGGAGGGATTTATATGCCACTTACTATGGCCAAATCTGGAGAAAAAGTTTTTATAAAGAAAATTAATGGAAAAGAAGAAACGGTGAGATTTTTAAAAAGCCTAGGATTTATTGTAGGTGAAAGTATAACTCTTATTTCAGAGTTAGGTGGAAATATAATTATTAATGTTAAAGATAGCCGTATTGCTATAGATAAATCTATGGCAAATAGGATTATTATATAGGAATTATTTTAGGAGGTAATTATGAATACATTAAAGGATGTAAAGCCAGGACATACTGTTACAGTACTTAAAATTCAAGGTGAAGGTGCTGTAAAACGTAGGATTATGGACATGGGAGTTACTAAAGGCTCTTCTATTCATCTTAGGAAGATAGCTCCCTTAGGAGATCCTATTGAGATAACTATTCGAGGATATGAACTTTCTATTAGAAAATCTGATGCTGAAAAAATATTAGTTGAATAGTTTTTAAATCTAAAATTTTCACAGAGTAAAATCTGTGTATATTTTTCATTAGTAAGTTAGCGTTGGCTAACATTTAGGGGGGATTAAAATGGGTATAAAAATAGCTCTTGCTGGAAACCCAAACTGTGGTAAGACCACAATTTTCAATAAACTTACAGGGAGTTCCCAATATGTAGGAAACTGGCCTGGAGTAACTGTAGAAAAGAAAGAAGGAAAATTAAAAGGACATAAGGATGTAACTATCGTTGATTTACCAGGTATTTATTCATTATCACCTTATACCTTAGAAGAAGTTGTTACTCGTAACTTCTTAATTGAGGAAAGACCAGATGTGATTATTAATATAGTTGATGGATCAAATATTGAAAGAAATCTTTATTTAACAACTCAACTTGTAGAACTTGGAATTCCTGTAGTTGTAGCCTTAAATATGATGGATGTAGTAAATAAAAATGGAGACATGATAAATACTTCAAAACTTTCAAAAACACTGGGATGTGAAGTGCTAGAAACCTCTGCCCTTAAAGGTAAAGGTCTAAAGGAATTATCTGATAAGGCTGTAGAAATTGGTAGAGGCACTCCAAAGGTTACCTTATTAAATACCTTTAGTAAGGATACAGAAGAAGTTTTAAGTAACATAGAAAAACTACTAAAAGGAAATTCATTAATAAAAAATCCACGTTGGTTTTATATTAAACTCTTTGAAAGAGATGAAAAAGTTCTGGAGTATTT
This sequence comes from Clostridium sp. UBA7503, assembly GCF_002477055.1. Classification (NCBI taxonomy): domain Bacteria; kingdom Bacillati; phylum Bacillota; class Clostridia; order Eubacteriales; family Clostridiaceae; genus Clostridium; species Clostridium sp. UBA7503. The sequence continues at coordinate 58,658 of NZ_DLNT01000059.1, read as the reverse complement.
AAAACTAGATAACAATACAAAAGATAAAATAGATAATTTAATTAATAACTATGAGGAATCTCTTGATGACGATGCAGAAAGTATTATTACCACTGAACGTTATGACTACATAGGTAAAATAACTACCTCCTGCGTTAAGAAGAAAAATAACTCTAATTTAACTACTTCAGATAAAATAGATAAAGTTGTTACTAACAGATGGCTTGCCCTTCCAATTTTTGCACTAGTAATGCTAGGAATATATTATATTGCCGTTACTACCATTGGAGCTATAGCTACTGATTGGGTAAATGACACCCTTTTTGCTGAGCTCATTCAAGGAAATGTTTCTGACTGGTTAATGAATATGCAGGTATCTGACTGGTTACATGGACTAATTGTAGATGGTATTATCGGTGGGGTTGGTGCAGTTCTCGGATTTGTACCACAAATAATGGTATTATTTTTCTTAATATCTTTATTAGAAGACTGTGGTTATATGGCTCGTGTAGCCTTTATCATGGATAGGATCTTCCGTAGATTTGGTCTATCTGGAAAATCTTTTATCCCTATGTTAATAGGTTCTGGTTGTAGTGTTCCTGCTGTTATGGCAAGTAGAACCATTGAAAATGATAGAGATAGAAAAATGACTATAATGCTTACTCCATTTATTCCATGTAGTGCTAAACTACCAGTATTTGCGCTACTAGCTGGTGCATTCTTCCCTAGTCAACCTTGGGCAGCGCCATCAATGTACTTCTTAGGTATAGCCATGGTTATACTTTCAGGAATAATCCTTAAGAAAACTAAGTTATTCAAAGGTGATCCAGCTCCTTTTGTTATGGAACTACCACAATACAGAATACCTAGCTTAAAAGGACTTCTTATCCACATGTGGGACAGAGGAAAAGCCTTTATCATTAAAGCTGGTACCATTATCTTTGTAGCTTCAGGTCTTATCTGGTTTTTACAATCCTTTAGTTGGTCTCTTCAAATGGTGGATGCCCAAGATAGTATATTAGCTTCCATTGGAAACGTAATAGCTCCTATATTTGCACCTCTAGGCTTTGGTAACTGGCAATCTGCCGTTGCTACTGTAACAGGATTCTTAGCTAAAGAAAATGTAGTTGCTACCTTTGGTGTCCTATTTGGATTAGGTGCTGAACTAACAGAAAGTGATCCTAACCTAGTTTCAACTATGGGACAACTATTTAATGTAGTTAGTGCTTACTCTTTCATGGCATTCACCCTACTAGCTGCTCCATGCTTTGCTGCTATAGGCGCTATTAAACGTGAAATGGGCTCTTGGAAATGGACATTTATTGCTATAGGATATCAAACAGGTTTAGCCTATGTGGTTTCCTTAATCATTTATCAAGTTGGACGCTTAATCTTTTTATAAAGGAGGTGTTACTATGGCAACATTTTTAATCGGTGCTGTAGTTATAGGTGCTATGATATTAGTATCAGTAAAACAATTTAAGAAACAATCTCAAGGTGACGGTTGTGGCTGCGGTTGCTCAGGCTGCTCCCAGGCTAGCAAGTGTCATAGATAAAATAAAGCTGAGGAAATTTCCTCAGCTTTTCTTATGTTTAAACTAATCTTATTGTTGTATCTTCCTTCAACTCTTCTTTTAATCGCTTTCTTAAGTTTTCTAATAATAATTCTATGTCCTCATGATTTTTTATAGCCTTTTGATCCTTAACCAACTCCCTAACACTAAGTACTTTAGCAATGTTTCCTCTTCCAGTTTCTTTAATAATTTCATTTAACCACCTTAACTTTAGTTTATCTCCTAGGTTATACATAGATAAGATAACTGGAAAACTCTTTGAACATAGAGTTTTCTTAATGAGGTTTTCAAAGTCTTCCTTAATTTTACTTTCAAATTTATTATAGAAATCATAGCCTTTCAAGTTTTCTATAACTTCATCCTTACAAGCTTTAATAAACTCTATTGCTGGAGTTATATCTTTATTTAATAGGTCTAACACTCTATTATTATACTTTTCTATCAGTAGTGGTAGCTGAGGAATCCTGTTATAAGGCTCTTTCATCCTTAAAATATCATATAGCTCTTCTACTAGTCCTTCTACTTCACAATCATATATAAATTCCTTATTTTCTTTAAATGAATTAAGGATGTCTGTAGCAGCATCAAAGATTATTCTCTGTTCTCCCCTTTCGTTTAAGTCAACTGTATTGTTTTCTTTTCTATAAAAAAATCCCTTTATATTATCAATATAATCTATATAGTCAAGGAATTCTTCTTCTAAATCATAGAGATACTTAAAAAATTCTTGGATATCATATATATTAACTAGACCTTGAAATAACTTTTTACCTAGAAATACTATTTCATTTCCAGGATAATCTTTATTTATTGAATAATTAAAAGTCATATCCTTAATATTCTTTAGTTCTTCTTTTCCTAAATCTTTGAAATACTTCATTATAAGTTCTTCATCATTAGGTATAGATCTTCCTCCAAAGAGTTCTTTAATTAACTCCCTAGCTGCATCTATATATTTACTAGGTACCTTTTCTCTACTAATTACTATAACCTTTTCTTCATACTCTACCTTAACTAGGTAATCTATTATATCCTTGTTATTAGAAGACACTACCTCATTAGTATATATAATACTTATATATTGCTTTTTAAATAGCTTAATGAGTATACCTTGAATATCTAGGTCCTTCCACCCATATGGTGGACTTGAAAATTTAGTTAATATACTTTTTACCGTTAATTTAATATTTCTCATGGTACTAGTTAATATATAATTATTTACCTCCTCCAAGGCTAATTTATTTGCCTCATTATCTTCTATAGTTCTTTGGCTAATATCAGCTTCCACTATATTATATAGTTCTCTAATATTATCTATAAACTCTGTAATGTAGTTTATTTTGTTAAACCTTGAATCTACAAGGGTTCTTAGTCCCTCATTGATTCTACTCACCAAACCTTTTACCTTAATATTTAAGAGGGAGCCACTTACATATATATCTGACCACCTTAAAGCTTCCTCTATTAAGAATTTAGCCCTTTTTAACCTAATTTCTCTTTCCTTAGTTTTTTTAATCTTAATATCCTCCATGTGAATAGTTGATATTAGGGTACCTTTAAGCCGCAAAAAACCATCTATTTTAAGTATATTTTCAATTTCCTCTATATAATTATCCTGGTTTGATATATCAATTATCACATTATTTTCTCTATCAGATAATTCCTTAAGATAACTTTTACTAACTCCTTCTACTGAATTATAATTAGCAGTTATAATCTTAATTCCTATAGGATTTTTTTTAGACACTCTTATACTTTCATCTATTAACTTATTAAAACTAAAAGAATAAATTTTAGAATAGGCAAACTTAGAACTTTCATATATATGCTCAAAAACTATCTCACCTATCCTTTGAGCAATCTCTCCATTATCAATTGTAATATTTTTTATCTCTTTATTTATCTGTTGTTCCTGAGTTGTTAAAAATACAAATTCATCACCATTTTTTTCAACCAAAGTTTCTATGATAAGTTTACTTAATGACTCTTGTATATGCTCCTTAACTTCTTTCTTTGAGGCGTCTATATTATCTATTAAAAGAGTAGATAAGTTCTCAATATTGCTCTTTATTCCCCCAGTATATTTTATAAGGAATAATAATTTAAAGACTTTAACATCATAGCTATTTAGCTTTTCATTATTTTCAGCATAATCAATAACTGTTCTAATAGAAGGGCCTAAAAAAGTCTCTATAGTACTATAAAAAGCTGAGAATGGAACTAAAGTGCCTATGTTTTTATTCTTATACTCCACTGCCACCTGCTTATACGCTCCAAGTAAACTTCTCTCTCCTTTAGACAAACTTCTTCCAGCTACTCCGTGGCTTCTTATGCCATTAAAAACATGTTGTAATAAATTAAATTGATAAGGTACAAAGGGGTAAACCTGTGCAAAATTATCCATATCCTTATATAATTTCATGTCCACAGTATCTTTTGTGAAGGTTAAAAGATTTTTAATAAAAGATTCTCTATCATCATATAGACTTTGTAGCATCTCCATTGCCTGAGTTTTTTTTCTCAAAATACGTTTTCTAATCACTTCATCCACATTAGCAGAAGATAATGACAATCTTGTATTAAACCTTCCTTGAACCTTAGAAAAGTCATTGCCTTTACCTAAAGTAAACACATCTAAATCCTCTTGAGATGTAACTATAACCCAGCATCTACCTTCACACTTGCTACCTAAATCCTCCACCACTGTCTGAAGATTTAGCATAAGTTGAGTATCTTCTCCTAAATATTGACCAATTTCATCTATTAAAAATACCACATGATGATTATTTCCCTTTAAATCACAATACTCCCTAACCCTAGAAGAAAACTTATCTATATTTAAGGAATAATTTTCTTCACATTTACTATACCAATTTCTTGCAGCATCTTCACTCATCTTAGTAGCCTTTGATAAAGCCTCTATTAATGCATCCTCTTCATAATAAAAATCTTCCCTACCCTGAGTCCAAGGTTTTCCTGATATATGATGAAACACTTCTTTAAAATCTTCATATACCCCATCTTTAGTCATCTGTCTTTCCATATCAGCAATCCAAGGCATAGATCCACAAAAACCCTGCATTTCATTGAAAACCCTATTAAGTACATTGACAATAGCATCTCTATGGGATTCTGAAGTCTGGTCAGACTTAGAATCTATATTAAAAAGGATAGTATCTGTAGATAGGTTATTTATAAGCTCCATATTCCTTAGGGTAGAATCCTGTAGTTCCTTACTATAAAAATAATCTAAAGCACTTTTATTTCCTATGGTTTTATTAGATAAAACATATGATAAAATCTTTAAAAAATGAGATTTACCGCTACCAAAAAATCCTGAAATCCATACTCCAATCCTATCAGTACTATCTAATATGCCTGTGCTATATGCTTCAAAAAACTCATTAAAATGGCGCCCTAGCTCATCAGTAACCACATATTCTTCAAGTTCCTGCTTTATATTCTCCTGGTCACATTGACCTACCTTAATTACGTCTTTTATATCTCTATTAATTTCTTTCTCAAATAAATCCTTTAACTTCATGTTCATTATGTTCCCCCTGGTTACTATTAACTTATTCCTAGACCTAGGTTATAAATAGGCTTTTTATTTAAGCCTTATGTAAACTTGCTTTAATATTATACCATATTACAACTAGCTGTAGACATTAATATAAAGCATAAATGAATTATATGGTTAACAATGTCATTTAAAATATTATTTACATAATATATTACATATGATTTAATATAAGTATGAGAATATTTCCATATAACTTATGGAAAAAAGAAGGGTATTGGTATAGTCTATAAAAAATAAGAAGAGGTGAATAAAATGATAGAGAATGGATTTAATAAATTATCTTGGGGCTTCTTATTTATCGTGCTAGACTTTAAAATTTGTGGCTTTGATATTTTTCCTGATGTAATTGGATTTATATTATTTGCTATGGCATTTAGTCAGCTTAAAGAGCATAGCCAGCATTTTTCAAAGGCTTCAACATTAAATATATTTACATTATTACTATCTATTTTTTCAATATATAAAGTTCAAAGTAGCAATAGTAGCATTATAAACTATGGAATTTTAGGATCATTCAGTATTTTCGTTGGAATACCTTACTTTATATTAACTTTATTAGTTATATATAATCTATTAATGGGAATGAAAGAAATGCTTATAAGTAATAATAAGAATAGCTTAGCTATGGAAGCAGATGAAAGATGGACTAGATTTATAACATTAATTATTGCTAGTATATTAGGTGGTTTATTATTATTTATTCCTGTTTTAGGAGTTATATATATACTGGGTTTATTAATTTTCAGCATAGTTTTCTTAGTAAAAACCATGCAATATTTTAGTAGTTGTAAAAAAAGCTTTAATGGATATAATTATTAAAAATTTAAAGCCAATGCTCAATAATGTTAAGCATTGGCTTCTGTTATTTTTTACTTAGATATATCTTTTCAAATATGAGTTTTCTTTTTGTATTCTTTTGTAGCTAAAAATGGCAAATAAATAATACTAAAAATCACAAATGACAAAAGGATATCTTGCCACCTAATTATAACATTTGAACCATCCGCACCAAAGAGTAGAAAACCAAGATTATTGTTTAAATAATGTATCATGGATACAGCCCAAATATTTTCAGTCTTAAGATATACATATCCAAAGAAAACAGAGTAACATATACAAACTATAAGTTGAGTAACTATGCTATAAAAAGACGTCTCCGGGCTATAATAAAATAAATTTATTGGGAAATGCCAAAGTCCCCAAATTACTCCAAGTAAAATTACACCCCATCTTTTACCAAACTTGTCCTGAAGTACTGGTTGTAAGAAATACCTCCATCCGTATTCCTCTCCAAAGAAAAGAAAGTAAGTAAATAAAAAATTTAATGGTAAAATCAGAAGTAATTTAAAAATAGTCGGATACTTAAGGTATGTAAAAAAATCATCAAGGGATCCACTTATAGCACAGGATATTAAATTTGCTAATAAGTAAAATACAACAAAAAGAAGAATATAGAATAATGATTTCTTACCATTCTTTTTTATGCTAAGTCCAAATTCTGCCCTGGTTTTGCTATCTTCAATACCTAGCATAATAAGTCCCAGAAAACTTCCTGCTGTGACTAATATTCCAGCTACAATCTCTGGCTCACCATATCCAGTAAAGGTCTGTATAGAAAGTATAATTACTGATACCATTGAGAAAATCAAAAATACTCCAAAAAATTTTTTAGGTGCCCTGGTTCTTATTTCCTTGTTACATAAGAATGCAAACATAACTCCCATGGCTGGGTAATACATTTGTACAAGGGGAAATGCACCTACAGCCCCTTTAGTATATGCAAAAGCCATTAAAAATCCCATTAGTGCTGTCACTCCAAAACATACTATAAAGAATATAATAACAGTACCTTTGCCACTGTGTTGCTTATCCAAATTTTCCATAAATACTCTCCTTATATTTATTACTGTTATACTAAGATAAGTTATATGAATATTTATGTAATTTCATTATATAACTAAGTTTTTACCTCATATAACTAAGTTGCTACCTTAAAATATAATAAATAAAAAACATAAATATTCAACAATTTCATTATATCAAAATCACTAAATATATACAAATCATGGTATTTACCTTAAATTAAAGTAAAACATCAAAGGATTAATTTACCATAAAAAAATATATTGTGCATTAAACTAAAATATGATATTATAATCTCACACCAAGGAAATCACTAATAAATAAAAAGTTAAATTTCTGGAATATGCGTTAAGCTCTTATTTTGAACCTACATTTAATTTTAGGGAGTTCAATATTTAAATGAGGAAATGTACCTTCTTATGAGTCCTTTTCACGGCATTGAGGGCGATTGAGACATCTGTGAGGACACCCACCTATCGTGAGATAGGCTTCAAAATTAGAGTACCGGTATTTTGGATTTTATATTAAAATTTAAGCCAAGCTTATAGTCTTAAGCATTGGCTTTTTGTTTTATCCCATGACTATCAGCTCTAATACTCCCATCTTCTTCAAAATGGGAGTAAAGAGCAGTTACGTCCCTGGATAAAAATTTCTACAACTTTTCACTAATCTAATTACAGTTACCTATAGGTATTAATTTAAACTTACCCATAATTCCATAGCTTCATCACGCTTACTACTTAACTCTTCTTTTTTGCAGTATAACTTATTAAGCTCTTCATAATCCAACTTGTCATCAGTCATGGTTACATCAATATCCTTTATTTCATTTTCAAGACCTTCAATGATTCTTTCAACCCTAGCCTTTTCCACTTCCTTCTGTTTATCCTCATCAACCTTTTTAGGTTTCTTAACTTTTTCAGCTTTTACCACGGGCTCTTTAATCTCTTGTAGCTTAAGCTGGTCTTTTACATTTTTATAATAATCATAATTTCCAGGATAGCTTTTAAAACCATTGTCTTCAATGGCAATTACTCTTTCACTTATTTTATTAATAAAATATCTATCATGGGATATGAAGAATATAGTTCCTTTAAAGTCTTCTAGAGCTTCTTCGAAGTTTTCTATGGAGTCAATATCAAGATGATTAGTAGGCTCATCCAGTATCAATAAATTCACGTCTTCATATAATAGCTTACCAAGTTTTAGTCTTATTCTCTCTCCCCCAGATAAATGCTTTACTTTTTTAAATACACTATTCCCATAAAACATGAATTTTGATAGATATTCACGTGCTTGACCTTCAAGTATTGAAATATCTTCTCTGAAGCACTCTAGTACAGTAAACTCCTCATTTTTAAAGGTGATTTTCTGTGGTAAATATGCAGCCATTACATTAGCACCTAATTCCACTACACCAGAATCTGACTTTTCTTCATCTAAAAGCATTTTCAAGAAAGTAGTTTTACCACTACCGTTTGGGCCAATTAATGCTGCTCTTTCACCGAAATGAATCAATAAATCTACTTCTTTTAAAATAACCTTATCTTCAAAAGATTTAGAAAGCCCTTCAGCCTTAATTGTCTCATTACCAGATCTTTCACCATCTTTAAAGTTAAGCTTCATATTCTTTCTTTCAAACTTTGGTTTTTCAGTTCTTACATATTGACCTCTGGTTCGATAAAATTTATTACTTTCAGTATCACTACTTTTCATTTTATCAAGCTTTTTTTGTAGACTAGCAGCTCGTTTAAAGAATTTATTATTATCTACCCTAGCTGCCCAATCCCTTAACTCCTTTATAGCATTCTGTACATTCTTAATCTCCTTTTGCTGCTCCTTATATTGGTGAAACTGTTCAAGGATATTCTCTTCTTTTTGCTTTGCAAAGTCAGAATAATTTCCTTTATAAGTATTACTTTCCATATCCTCTATTTCTATAATCTTTGTTACCACATTATCTAAAAAGTATCTATCATGAGATACAATAATTACAATACCATTGTAGTTCTTAAGATAAGCTTCAAGCCATTCAGTTGACTCCATATCTAGATGATTTGTAGGCTCATCTAGTAGTAATATATCTGGGTTATCTATGAGCAGTTTTCCAAGTACAACTGTAGTTTTTTCACCGCCACTTAATAAATTAAATTCTTTATTTAAAAAGTTTTCATCTAATTTTAACCCCGTACAAATCCTACTTAATTTTTCTTCTGTATTGTATCCATCTTTAACTTCATATAATTCAACTAATTTGCTATACTGCTTCAAAGCTTTTTCTAAATCATTATCTTTTAAAAACTTCATTCTTTCTTCTAATTCACGCATTTTATTCTCTATGCTATAAACTTCTTCAAAAGCCAATTTTAGAACATCAATAACCTTTATTCCATCCTCATACTTAGGAATTTGTTAAAGGTATGCACAAGTAGCTTCTCTAGGCTTACAAATGAAACCTTCATCATATCCTGGACTTGTAGCTCCAGGATATCCAATACAATAATTCATTGGTAACACTCCTGCTATTAATTTAAGAACAGTACTCTTTCCACTTCCATTAACCCCTACTATCCCAACTTTTTCTCCTGAATAAATCTGAAAGGATATATTTTTAAGAACAAGATTTGCATCCATATATTTTTTTACACCATTTAATGTTAATTCGAACATAAAAATTCCTTCTTCCATCCATAATTCTAATTATGCATTTCATGGATAGGCACAAAAACACCTTAATTATTATAACTTTTTATTATTTAAAAATAAAAAACTGTAAGAAGATGGTTTCTTCTTACAGTCAGAAATACTCTAATACTATTATAATTTACTTAAACAAGATACAGGTTAAAACATATTATTATGTTATATATCCCATCATATAACTCTTCAAAGCTTTTTCTCCAATAGTTAAAGCTTATTGAAGTATTATAAATTATAGTATTTAATTTCAATAAAGTAAGTTACCTTCTAAATGCCTTATTCCATAAAGAGCACAACAATAAAACCTAAATATAATTAGGTAAATTAAAACTCATTATAAAATATATTAAATATTAAATTAATATTAGCAAATAGCTGGTTTCATAACTTACTTCCTCCTCTTGGCGTTTTTTTTATTATACCATTTTTAATATATTATGTAAATACATTTAAAAACTGTATTAGCATAGCTATTAAATCCACCAATTGAAGACCTATACTATAATTTTTTGTGCATTTTCATGGGTATCATCATATTCTTCTCTAAGTAGTGAACATATATATCTATCAACTAGCTTCCCCTTATTTTTAACACTTTTTCTCATTAATCCTTCTACTTGAAATCCTAAACTAGTTAATAAAGCTAAAGATCCTGTATTCTCCTTTTGTAAAGTTGCATATATCCTAGTTAAATTTAGTTCCTGAAATGCATAACTAATAAGCATTTGTGTTGCTTCTTTGGTATAACCCTTATTCCAATTTTTTTTTCTTATCCAATATCCAATTTCTCCATTTTCATATTGATAATTAATATTGCTTAAGGAAACAACTCCTATGAAGTCATCTGTACATCTATTAAAAATACCAAGTTCAATGCAAGAATCATCTGTTATAGATTTTAAGTATGATATATAACTTTCAGCATCTTCTAAAGTATATGGGTATGGAACTTCATGCATATATTTTGTCTGTTCAAAATCATTTATGTTTTCTTGAAGAATCTTTGCATCAACCTTAGTTGTAAGTGTTTCCAAATAAATTCTTTCACCATTTAACAAAAGCTTTCTCACAATAACTACTCCTCTTTAAATTATATTTTTCGGTAAATTATATAGTAGGCTCATATATTTATATTTAAATAATTCTCTATATACATTTTTCCCTATATAAATAGTTAAATATATTATCTATGTCCTTCTAATCTAGCCTTAATATATCCCATGTATGTCATTGTTGAACTATCAGATATTTGAGGAATTTCAAATCCACATTTTTTATATAAGTCATAATTTTCTGGAGTTGTATGCACCCACCAATTTCCATGGGGTAATTTTTCTAAACACAAGTTCACAAGTTTTTTACCTATGTCTTTTCCTCGATACTCTTCTTTCACAGCCAGATCCTGGATTGTTGCAGTCATAACTCTATCTGACACAACTCTTACCATAGCTATCATATCTTCCTTATCCCAGACAGTGAAAACCCATGATGAATTTTTAAAGCAGATTTCGTACTTTTCATCTAGCCATGACGGTTGATTTGCAGACACCCAACCAACCTCTTTATACATTTTTTTAATCGTATCCCCTTTAAGCCCATCTGCTCCTTCTCTGATAATCAATCCCTTATAATATTGATACATAATATACCTCCCCAGAATCAATTTAGACATAATTTTCTACTACTGATAGTCATTACAGTAATTATCCCAGGAATAATCTTGTACGCCTTAGAACGTCTTATGTAAAGGTTGATTTTTCCTTGCTATCAATAGAACATTATTATTTATATTAATTTTTTCATCTTAATAAACTCAAACTCTCTACCATTTGTTTTTTGCATATATTTCTCTACAAACTGGAAGCCAATATTCTCATATACTTTTATTGCTCGCTTATTAAATGAAGCAACTGCTAACATAATATAATTTTGCTTATACTCAAATTCTTTTATCCCAAAGTTAATACCTGCAGCTACAAATTCAGTTCCAATCCCTCTTCCAGTTAATTCAGGCTTTAAACCAAACCCTATCCACAAAATACTACCTTCAAAGCAGTATGAGTAATAAGCAACTAATTCACGATCATCATTAAGAACTGCAAAATAACGCCCTTCCCAATTATCCTCATTAAGAAATCCCTTTAAATCTTCTTCATCAGCTATCATATCATAGAATGAATATACTCCATTATACTTCCAATTATATGCAATCTCATTTGCGTATTCTTTATTCATAGGAACAAAAACATAATTCAAGATATCCCTTCCTCCTTTGCAATTTGTTATATAATATCTTAAAGTTGTTAATTTATAATTTTAACACTATAAAATTATTATAAGCATATCTTCATTTTCAGGTATACTTAATCCCACTTTCAATAATAGAAAAATCCCTAAAACCCCCATGACCACAACAACTAGTTTGCTAGTTAAATATTTTTATAGATAACTATGTTTGTATTTTAATAGTTATCTATTTTTTTCTCTGTATAAATAGTTAAATATATTTCACACCCTTATAGACCTAAAAGTTTTTCAGAACTAAGGTAGTCTGATGATATATATACAATTATGTTAGTGATAAAGCTATCTGCCAGCTCTATGCTCTCACCTGTAAGGGGATTTATTGCAAAATATCTTAGATTATCATTAATGATTATTTCATAATAGTAGAATTTATTATTTATAAATAAAGATTTAGGGAAAGGTTTATGAAAAGGAGTGACATCAATTGTATAAACATAATCAGCTTCAACTAAAAACTTTATACTATCATCTTTATTTAAGGATTCTTCTAAAATAGTTCTCCCTTCAACGTAGGTATATTTAGGTAATGCAACAGGTATAGATATGGCAATTAATATACTAAAAATACCAATAATTATGGTAGATATCTTTTGTCTACTGGCTATTTGAACTCTAGTATTATTACTAGTTAAGTTAAACCACCACAATATTTGAAATGGGATAAGTGTAGCAAAAAATCCATAACTTATAACAGTTTCATACTTAAAGAACACCATCACAAGAATTGAAATTTCAATTAAACACAATAAAATAACCCCTATTCTTATAAATAGCTTAGCTTTGGGATTTTTAAAGAAATTCATAACTACCTCCTCGTATTATTCCCCTTTGAACATACTTCAAAGAAACTTGGCTTTAAATGGATACAATTTTATAATTAAAATATAGGATTAAATTCCAACTATTTTTTAAGCATAGTAATATCTTCATCAATATTTCTTATAACAGCGGAGTCACCCCAGGTATTTGGAAGAAAAGAAATATATAAGGTTCCAATATTAAAAATTCTTCTGAATGGAATAAAGAGCGCAATAGAGCCTATTTCTTTTTCACTCATTGCTCTAATCTTGTTATATCCATTTAAAAATTGATTCTTACGTTGTTCTCTCTTTTTTTAATTTCCTACATCACATCCCATGCCAAAAGGAAAAGCATACATAGATATGTCATATGCTCTCCATCCATTACCACAGAAATCAAAATCAAAAAGACTAGGATTGTTGTTATCATCAACCCGTATATTTCCACTATAAATATCCCCATGGCAAACACCGTATTGTGGTCTTTCCATAGTTAAACTAGCCAATTTTATTTTTGTATTTTTTGCAACTTCTTCTAAAAAGTCTATGTCAAAATCATATATAGTAGAGAATTGTCTTATAGCAGCCATAGAACTATCTATAAAAGAATGTTCATCTATATTTGATCTATTAATTTCAAAGTCACATTTATCCCAAGCATTGTGAATTGAGGCAATATAACTTCCTAATCTTTCATTTAATTCAGCGGTTTCTCCTATTTGATTAAAATCGTATCTTCCAACTGATGTATATAGTACTCCATATCTTGTTCCATTTATTGTATTGAATTGTGAAATAAAATTTCCGTTACCTTTAATAACTGGAGATGTGATTTTAATACCTGATAATTTAAGATGATTAAGTAAATCAATTTCTGATTGAATTTCTTTTATACTTCTTATCCCTTGACTGTATACCTTAAAGAAATACTCTTTATTATCTACAATAACTTTATATATGTCGTGAAGCCCTCTATAAAATAATCGACATTTTATATAATTGCCAAGTGCACTGGAGGACAATACAGATACCTCAAATGGGAAAAAATTATCCAACCTAAAACCATCTCCCTTCAATTAATTATACGTATAGTATATATTTAAGAATGTCTGTTAAATCATCTGTATCAACTGCATATAATGCATTCAATTTTTTGATCTGCCCCAATGTAGTTAAGAATTTTTCCAGTAAATACTCCTTCAATCACTTCATATTCACTCCCATAATAATCATCAAATCCCCAGATATCACATACAACTTTAGCTACTTGCTTTGGACCAACAGTAATGACAATGCATTTAATATTTTGTTTGTGCAATGCTTCAACTACACTTTTAATATTTTTTAAAGGCTTGGCAACCTCCAAAAATGATTGAGCTATTTTATATTCTTCAAGCCCCAGAAGTAATTCAGCTCTAAGGTAGTCTGCTGATATATAGTCAATCATTCCTTTGTCTTCCTGTTCTTGAATGAGAGAGTGCTCTTTTTCTTTACCATTTAAAATGCATGGCAACATAACGGAATGAATTTCTCTAATGAGAGTATCATCCAAGTCAAAACAAACAAGTTTCAAATTTTTCATTCTAAATACACCATCCTAAAGTATAAGTTATATAATTTCAAACTTATTATAACATAATTACAATAATATGTATGACAATATATTAAAAAGCACCTCATTAAAGAAATGCTTTAATGTAGTATATAATAAAATTATACATTAATATTATTATGATATAGCTATACTTATAACTTCTAATTCCCATTGACCATTTTTATAAACCGTTTTAATATATCTAATATTTAAACTTATACTATAAATAAATCTAAATTATATACGGATTTAAAAGGTCACTAGTTCTCAATAGGTTAAAATAACATATAATCTTCCATTATAATCCATACTAGTATAATCAACAATTAAGGATAATTCTACCTATATGATCTTTAAGAATTGAAAAATATAATTTAAAAAACATATTTTTAATATGGACATAAATTATTTCCATCAAATTGCATAATATATTTGAATTACAAAACAAAAATACCGCATATTCATATTGAATAATACGGTATTATAGATACAGTATTTATTTATATATTTGATACGACATATAAGAATATTGAGAATTAAGAATTAATTTATTGCTCTGTTTTCATCGCTCTCATAGAGTTTAGTACCGCAATTAGTGTTACACCTACATCACCAAATACAGCCTCCCACATAGTTCCTAATCCAAGAGCTACAAGTACTAATATTATTGCTTTAATACCTAAAGCAAATACAATATTTTGCATAACTATTGTTCTTGTTTTCTTAGCTATTTTTATTGCAGATGCAATCTTTGAAGGTTCATCAGTCATTATTACAACGTCAGCAGCTTCTATTGCCGCATCTGAACCAACACCACCCATAGCTATACCGATATCTGCTCTTGCTAAAACTGGAGCATCATTTATTCCATCACCAACAAATATTAACTTGCCTTTAGAGGATTTTTCTTTATCTAATACTTCTACTTTTTCAACCTTTTGATCTGGCAATAACTCTGAATAAACTTCATCTAACCCTAATTGATTGGCAACTTTAGTTCCAACAACTTTATTATCTCCTGTAAGCATAACAGTTTTTCTAACACCAATTTCTTTTAAAGCTTTAATTGCCTTAGCTGAATCTTCTTTCACTTCATCTGAGATAACTATATATCCTGCATACTCTTTATTAACAGCAACATGCACTACAGTACCTATTGTTTCAACTTGTGCATAGGATATATTTTCTTTATTCATTAACTTGTAATTACCTGCTAAAACTTCTTTTCCTAAAACAGTAGCTTTTACACCATGTCCTGAAATCTCTTCATAATTTTCGATTGATTCATTAGCGATTTCCTTACTATATGCTTTAACAATAGAAGTTGCTATTGGATGATTAGAAAAGCTCTCAGCAAAGGCTGAATAAGTGATAAGTTCGTCCCTTGATACATTTCCTTGAGGTTGTATTTCTGTCACCTTAAATACACCCTTAGTTAATGTTCCAGTTTTATCAAATACTACAACTTCTACATTATTTAATGCCTCAAGATAGTTTCCACCTTTAACAAGTATTCCATTTTTTGAAGCTCCACCTATACCACCAAAGAAACCAAGGGGAATAGATACAACTAAAGCACATGGGCAAGATACTACTAAAAAGGCTAATGCTCTATATATCCACTCTGAGAAGGTAGCTCCACTTATAAATAGCGGTGGTAATATAGCTAATGCTAATGCAGAGAAAACCACAGCCGGGGTGTAATATCTTGCAAATTTTGTTATAAAGTTTTCTGTGGGAGCTTTTTTACTACTTGCATTTTGAACTAAATCAAGTATCTTAGCAATAGTAGAATCTCCAAATTCTTTTTCTACTTCTATAGTTAATAGTCCATTTTTATTAATAACTCCGCCTAGTACATTATCTCCTATTCCTACCTCTCTAGGAACTGATTCACCAGTAAGTGCAGAAGTATCTACCATAGAATTTCCTTCAATTACTTTACCATCTAGAGGAACCTTTTCCCCAGGTCTTACAACTATAATATCACCTATATTAACATCTTCTGGTGATACCTTTTTAATTTCACTACTAATTTTTAAGTTTGCAAAATCCGGTCTTATATCCATTAATTCTGCTATGGATTTTCTTGAGCGATTTACAGCCATACCCTGGAATATTTCACCTAATTGATAGAATAGCATAACTGCTACACCTTCTGGGAACTCACCAATAGCAAAAGCTCCTATAGTAGCTATACTCATAAGGAAGTTTTCATCAAAAATTTGACCTCCTCTAATATTTTTCAATGCTCTTAACACAACTTCTCCACCAACAAGGAGATAACTAACTAAAAATAATGATAACTCAACATAAAAATTAAATTTAAAAGCTGTAGCAATGGCAAAAATTGCTGCGCCAACTCCAAGTCTTACAAATTCCTTTTTACTATTTTCATGCTCATGCTCATGCTCANNTTTTTTTTTTTTTTATTTTTATTTATTATGATCATGAGATCTTTGCTTTCTGTTCTGATTTCCTTCTTCAACATATACTTTTACATCGGGTTCAATCCTTTTAACAATTTGTTTAACCATTTCAACAATGTTATCTTTATCGCTATTGTTTTCCACTTCTAGAATAAGTTTTTGAGCTACAAAATCAACTATAGCACTACTAACATTAGTAATATTTTGAGATTCCTTTTCAATTTTTGATGCGCAATTTGCACAGCATAACCCCTCAAGAATTATCACTAATTTATTTGACTTTCCTATAGTCTTTTCCTTAACCTTTACATGCGATTCAATTTTGTTTATGGACTCTATAGATGAAGCAATTAACTCATTAACTTTACTTATTTCTTCTAATTCCATAGTTAAAGTTTTAGTGACAAAGTTTACTGATGCATTGGCAATTCCATCAATACTATTTAGCTTTGCCTCTATTTTTGATGCACAATGTGCGCAGTCTAACCCTTCTAAAATAAATTGCTTTTTTACTTTTCCAACGTTTTTCTTTGTCGCTGTTCTCAGTTCCATAATCGTATTTGATTTATTACTTGATTGAGATTTTATTTGTAATGATTTATCTTCTTTAACGTCAGGTTTTAAAACTTTATTACTCATTCCCACGCCCCCTAAATTCCTTATTTCTCATATAAATGTTCTAATCCTTGATCAAATATCCCCTTAACATGATCATCATCCAAGGAATAGTATACAACTTTACCTTCTTTTCTATTCTTTACTAACCTAGTCTGTTTAAGAACTCTCAACTGATGGGATATTGCTGATTGGTTCATTCCAAGTAGTGCCGCAATATCACAAACACACATTTCTGCTTGGAATAATGCACAAATAATTTTTATTCTTGTACTATCTCCAAAAACCTTAAATAAATCTGCTAATTCATATAAATCTTCTTCATCTGGAATAGTTTCCTTTACTCTCTTAATCACATCTTCATGGATAGTATTACAATTACAGGTACTAATTATTTCATTTTCGTTATTCATTTATATATCACCTCATCAGAATGTATGCACACATGTTCATATGTTTATATATTCAGTATATGTACCTTTTCTATATTTGTCAATTATTTTTATTATAATTTTGAAAATATTTTCAAAATAAAAGAGAATGTTTATTTATGTTATATGAAAGATTTCTAATACATCATTATTAAATTTATAAAGGTCATATTTACTAATTGATTTGCATTATATGCAAATTTAATAATATATAAAAATTGAGAAATAAAAAAACTACCGTAAAATTCAAAATTGAATTTTACGGTAGTTTAGGAAATCATAAAAATGCTATATATCCTTTAAAGAAGATACTCTTGGTAGTATAGAACGACCATTCCACCTATCGCCAATGCCCAAGTCTTTTGGGGTGACATTTTGGTAGCTTCCATTTATGCCTTGTATATGTATGCTACCATCTTTGTTAATGGTAACAATGGCATATAGCCCCTCATTATATAATACTAAGTCTTTTATAAAGGGATAATCTTCATGTATTTCCTTTGAGTAATGGAAATGCTCATATTCAGGACCAACCCATATATATGATATAGCATTAAGACCAAAGTAATATGTTTGTCCTATTTTTTCAAGAGAATCTCCATGATCATGCCCATTCACGCATAAAAGCACCTTTTTTCCTGTATCATTTACTCTGTTTATTAAATCTCTAACTTCACCCTTGTTATATACTCCTCTTTTAGCAAATTCATTTTCAAAACTATGGTGTGAAAAAATAATGTAATACTCACTATCATCATTGAACTGCTCTTCCAGCCAATTAAATTCATAATCTGGAAGAATTGGATATATGTCCTTTGTCTTATCATAGTTTCTTTTACAATAAGGTATATATCTATTATCAGTTTTTATAAAACATGTATCTAATACAATGAACTTAATCGTGTCCATTTTAAATGAATAGTAACTATTGTCCATTTTTAAAAATTTCATAACTTCTTCTCTTGAAACTGAATCAGAATCATGATTACCAATAGTATGATAATAAGGCTTCCCTATACTATCAAGGATATCAAGTAAAAATCGATTTTTTTCTTTAGGCATACAAAAATCCCCAAGCTGTATAACAAAAGCAATATCTTGATTCTTTATATTAGTAATGAAGTTTTCAAGCCTTTCATAACCATCATGGATATGATCATAATGTAAATCAGTAAATACTGCAAATTTAACGCTATCTATCAATATATCCTCCTTCATACCTCAATATAGAGTTATGTGATAATCACCAGGTGAAATTCCTTATAACTATACATTTACAATTACTATATTTTAAATGAGTAACTAAAATTTATATTTAAAATATTTACTAATGAAGTTAGCCATAGGATTTTTTTCATCTTCATCTCCTATGTAGTCTAAATCTGAATCATAAAAATATAAATAAGCTATACTTTTTTTATCTTCAGATACTCCAATCATTCCAAAGGATTTAGGAAATTCCGTATTGGAAGTATCATTTTTGTCTACAACCCTAAAATCATAGCTTCTTAAAGAAAACTCATATTCTGGAATATAATATTTGCTTTCATCAAAACTAGACTTAATTTTTTTATCTAAAAAAGTATATTGTTCATCTATTTTTTTCTTTTCACTCTCAAAGGTAATATCATCATATTTTACAATTAATGCAACAGAGTCAGATTCAAAAATCAATAGAGACTTATGTGTATATCTATATTTGATATCCTCATATTCAGACAAGTCCTCTAGCTCTGGCATAATATCTTTCGAATTTGAATCGATTGTTTTCCCAGTATTGAGATAATTATCAATTTTTGAACTTGAATTACTGCAACCAGTAATACAAAGAATAAAAGCAATTATCATAACAATTAAATATTTTTTTCTCATTTAAAATCACCTCTCTAAGAATAAATAATCCTAAATTCTTAAAATGTCATTTGATAAATTTTATTTCTTAAAACTTACAATTCCTTACCTACAGCATAAAGATAGCCAATTTATCCCATGACTATGAGCTTTTACTCACATCTCTTTAAAAGTGGGGTAAAGAACTCCATTTATTATAGCATAATTAGTATGAAATGTATATTAAATCAAAATGGCCTTGATTTTTAATCAAAGCCATTAAATAATTTTATTTCTTAAGTACTCCAACTTTAGGTAATTTATCAAGTTTAGTCATTGTATGACAAGACTTAAATTCACTTGTTAAATCTTTACCTGCAGTATTACCAAAATGTTTTCCACCAGCCCACTCTCCTACTTTACTCACATCATATACTATACCTTCAATTGCTACATAAGCAGGTTTTCCGTTACTTCCATCATACTGTGATAGTTCTTCTAAGGTAAATTCTTTCTGTTGTCTATAGTAATTATGTCCTATAAGTTCATCAATAGTTTTTAAATCATAATAAAGTGCCATATATACCTCTAAAATATTTATATATATAGCATATGATTATAATTGAGAAGTTGTTCAATTATTTCCATAAACAATATTTGAATAGTAATTAGATTATTACAAATAATAATCCTCGTAACATAAAACAATTTTAAGGAGGATTCCATAATGGGAATAGTAACTAATTCAACAGACAATTTTCAAACATGTATTGATGAATGTAACAAATGTGCACAAGCATGTCATGAATGCTTTACAGCATGCCTAAATGAGTCTGATGTTGCAGCAAGAAAGAACTGTATAAGCATTCTTACTGAATGTGCATGTATGTGCCAAATGTCATCAGCAATGATGTCTATGAATGGCCAATTTACAAAGGAACACTGTCAACTTTGTGCTACTGTTTGTGATAAATGTGCTCAACAGTGTGAAATGTTTAAAGATGACCATTGTCAAAAATGTGCTACTGAATGCAAAAAATGTGCTACTGAATGTAGAAACATGGCTAGTATGTAATAACCTCTAATATAGAAGCCAGTAGTATAAAACTACTGGCTTTTGTACTATTTAAAATTATCTTTAAAGTAAAACTCTCATTAATTTTAAGCTAATTACACATATCAACTTCTTCTTACAAATAGTACATCATTTAAGAAGAATATGAATTAAAGTTTATATTTATTCTAATCAGATATTACAGTCCAAATTGATCTTTTATTATCTGCGCAACAACTTCTGCCGAAAGATTGGTATTGTCGATTTTTATATAGTTATCATAAGGAATTTCACCATCATTACTTACACAACGATACTTGATATCATCATTTATAAGTCGTTGATTTGACATTTCTATATCTCGTTTTGAGGTTTTATTTTTCAGACGATTTTCAGTAGCATTTCTTTCTAATCTGATTGCTTGAGGAGCAACAAGCTCCACATAACATATATCTGCATTATGTTTTCTGAAAATATCACAAACATATTCAACATAATCCCAATCAGATTGCTGATCAAATGCCCACATATATGTGAAAATTAATCCATAGTGCTCTGAATTTGCAAATTCTTCAAAAATAACTTTTCTCATGCTAGCGATAGCTTTTCCATTAAAATATCCGAATATCTCCAGTACAGGTTCAATCATCATATGATTGTGAAATAAACGTAAATCAGTAATTTTAGCTAGTTCTTGTCCCACTGTCATTTTGCCAACAGCACTGTCTCCGATTATAAGTACTAATTTCAAAATATCACCTCTTTTTTCAAAAATAAATATTCTTTTTCATCCTATTTTACTTCTATTCCACCCCATTCAACAACTGTAAATCCCTTTCTTTCAAAAGATAAACTTTTACTACCTCCTGCGCCAGTTAAAAGTATAACCTTATCTTTCAATATATTTTTAAAGGATATATTTTTTCTATAAGCATCATAATCTCCTTCTTTATAATTGTTACCTAATTTCATTTTTGATTTTAAATACTTATCCATATAATAAGAAAGCAACTTAATTCCATTTCATATTACGCTTATTTTAATATATCGTACTTCATGTTATAGTATGACTGAGAACCATCACCCAAAGGCTGTTCTTCTTCTCCAACAATGTAGAAGCCATAACGTTGGTAAAACTTTAACGCACGTGTGTTTCGTTGCTGCACATCAAGTTTAATACAATTTACCTGGTTTTTTATAATGCCCTTCATTTTTTTAATGGTATGATATCCGTATGCTTTACCAATGAGTCCATATTTTAATACAATCAAATCCAAATGGCATTCATTCTCGTGGATTTGATACATAATCCAGCCAACCTTATTACCTGTTTCCATATCCAAGATTATATAGTTTTCCTTACGGGATAAAAGTTCGAATCGTTCTTTCCATTCGTCTTCAGGAGTATTGTTTTCAGCAAAATATAGTTCATACTCCTCATTTTCTNNTTCATACTCCTCATTTGTAAATAAAGAACGTATAAATTCAACATCATTCACCGTAGCTACATTAAAATTAATACACATTAACTTCTCTCCTCATAAAATATAAATAATTTTCACCTTTGTTTACATATACGCTTTAACCCCCTATTGGTATATCTTCAAACGCCTTAAATGTCATATAACTACCTGCATCACGATTACATAAAATAGTAAACATCAGATTCATATGGCAATAGCGGTAAAAATCTTACATCCAGATGCTGTTGTAAATCTCGTATTTATATGATTTTTAATGTGTTCACTTATATTAGCTTCTCCCATAGCTTCTTGTATGATTTTTTTTTCACTAATCGAAAGGAATATGACTCCAGAAAAATCAGGGTTCTTGTTTAATATTTGTGATTTAATAATATGAGCATCCAATATTTTCACACTCCACTTCAAATTTTACAATTATATTTACAGTATTTTACAATTCAACCTCACCTATTCATATATAAATTTTACCATTAAATTTATACCATGAAAAACAATATATATTAATATAAATATTTCCTAATAATATATCATCAAGTTTACAAATAAGGATTTTAAATTTTATAAGTACTGAAGGTTCTTGCATTGCGAACTACTCATCATATTTAACCTATCTTTCTAAATCACAAATCTGTATATTCTCATTTAAATTACACAAACTAATCCTGAAAGGTGGTTATTATATGAAAAAATTTACTATTATAATATTAATTTTAATAACACTCATATTTAGTTCATTTACTACAACACCTGCATTTGCTCAAAATGTATTTAAAGAAGGTTCTTATAGAATATCCGATTTTAATCCTTCAAAAGATGGTTTATATTATGTTCAAAATGTTTCAAATAGTGGTGCTTATGCTATTGTTTTTAATGAATCCCTTATTGCAACGCAAGTTTTATATCTAGAACCAAAATCCCCAAAATATAATTTTCTTCCTCTTAAGTCTGAAGATAGAGTTGTACTAGTTGGTGATGGTGAAGTTCATATTGATATACGGACACAATAAAGTGTCCTTTTATTTGTTAATATCTTTACCATTTTTACACTGTTTAAATTGTGTATTAGAATACTTTTTTATTTAAATAGAATTCCTCTGTTTTACCATTAAATCCATCAGCATACTTAAATGCTACTGAAGATATATCCATGTATACACTATCTTCTTCCGAATAACATTCTTCGTTGATTTCATTATCAGTAAATCCAATCTCCTGTAATATTCCTATATTTTTATCATTTCTTAAAACTAAGATATATTCTATCTCTCCACATGCTGCTGAAACTTCTTCTATTTGCATTTGATTTAATGAGTCTATTGCCCTAAATTTAATAGCATCTTGATATTCTGCTTTTTCACTTTGAAAATCTGGAATATACTCTCCGTTAGATGCTCCATATTCTTCTTGTGTTATATCCCAACAATATTCACACATACTCGCTCCAATATCAGCCATAAAAGGTCTTGGTCTTAATATTACACTTTTCTCTCCACAATAATCACATTTACCAATTTTATAAATACTCATTTCAATACTTCCTTTTAATCTACCATTTTGTTGACCTCACCAACATGGTTATTTCACACTATCTACAAATTGTAACGTAACTAATAAATAACTAATTTTATGCTTTTACACATTACTAAATAATACGGTATCTAAATTTTATTAAGAATTTATAATTTTTCACCAAAGGCATATAAAACAAACTTTGTATGTGGTATGCCTCCTGATTCTTTCATTTCTCTAAGTTTTTCAAAAACTTCTGATTTAAAGTCTTCAAGCATATCTTTTGGTATCTTTTCTAGTGTGCTTATAGCACCATGAGTCCAAAGTTTATCCCACCATTCTTGTTCATCCTTGTATAGAAAAACTTTTTCTTTACTTATAACTCGTATATTTTTAAATCCAGCTTGATTCAAAATTTTATACAAACCTTCTTCTGTATCAAATTCAGGGATATCCTCTGATTGATATTCATCTAATTCATCTTCAAATACAGGTAAATATTTATCAAATAATTCATTTAGCCACATAAATTTTTCATCTTCATTTCTAAGAAATGTAGTGAATGAGAATCGACCACCATTTTTTAGGACTCTCATGAATTCATTAAAGGCAACTTTATAATTTGGCAAGAAGAACACTCCAAATCCACAGAGTATATGCTGAAAAGTTTCATTTGGAAATTCTAATTTTTCAGCATCCATTACCATTGCATGTACATTTTTTACACCTCGACGTTGCTTTTCTAAATCAATTTCATTAACCATTCCTTCAGCTATATCAATACCTGTAACCACTCCACTCTTTCCAACTTTCTCTGCTGCTGAAAAAAGTGAAGCTCCTTTTCCCGATGCAACATCTAAAACTCTTTCGCCTTCCTTTACACCTGCAAATTCAACCAATCTCTCTCCAAAATATGTGAAGTATTTTGGACCACTACCAGCAAAAACTGCTTATACCTTATTAAATATATTAGTTATGTCTTTTTTTATTTCTATACTTTTGTCTTCCATAAATTTCTCTCCTACCAAATAAGTTAATCAATTATTTTTTAATACTAAATATAATAAACTCATAATATATGTTAAACCCATGTATTCAAGCTTTTCTTGCAGAATTTCTTCAGTATCTTCTCCTTTGACCACAACCCCTTTTGTATAATTATTAATCTTTAAGATATGGTAAAAATATATCATTACACCAACGTTCCATTGATTTCTCAATCCATGGCTGATTATAAATTTTTTCATGTTGACAAATGATAAATAATAGTACCTGTAAGCTTAAACATGTTTGAATAGCTTTTTCATCAACCTTTATACTGCAATAGGATTCATAACCATTCAAAATTTCTTTATTTAATTTGTCATTATTGATATGACTGAATAGTGATGCTAAATCCATTTCTGAAAGACAATATCCTGACAATGAGAAATCAATTGGAACTATTGCTTCATTACATAAAAGGAGATTTGATTTTCCAAGATCAGCATGAACAAAAGAAAATCTATTTTTATCTTTATCCATCTTCATCTTAATTTTTAATAAAGTATCTATAATAATTGATCCATGTTCCTTACCATAATGCTTAGCTGCTATTGCATACCTGGCCTCTTCCGATAATTTATCAATCATTTCTGCTCCATATATATATCTATTTTCTATCTTTACCTTACTCATAGACTTATGAACACTACCAATCATCATTCCTAGCCTGAAGGCTAATTCATTGGTAATTTCCACATTTTCTAAAGTCTTACCCTTTACCCATTCCAAAACAGTAACAGGACTTCCATCTCTTAAAGTGGTAATAGGGTCTCCACTTTTGTTTCTAACTACTTTTTGGGTCCCTAATCGATAAGTATTTTCCAGATAAGTAAGTACTTCCATTTCACTTTCTACAAACTTATCCTGTGCAACTCCAAGACGCAAAAAATCCACTGAAAAACCCTTTGATGGTTTATGTATCCTAAGAACATATTGTCCATTATCATCAGTAATACAATATGTCATATTTTCATTATGACGCACAAATCTTGATGTCGGATTTACAAAATTATATTTTTCTATTGCTTCTTCAATCATAATTTTTTCTCCTGAATATTCAGTATTTAAGGACGTTAATTATTTTATAATCGCTTAATGTTGTATGAATATTGCTAACCTTTATTAAATAATAATTTAGTAAACTAAAGTATACATCTATAGCATCTATATCTTTCTTTAATTTCAAAACCTGCATTCAACACAAAATTTAGTTCATCACTATTATCTTCATCAACGAAATATAATATCTCTTTTACGGAACCAAATTCATTATATAATCCCATCAGCATTTCATTGATTAAAATACTTTCAATACCTTTATTTTTAAATTCATTATTAATAAATAAACCAACAACGTCTGATAAGTCTTTGTTACCCTTAGTAAAAATGCTTCCATGAATCTCTTCGTCTTTTCTAAAAGCAAGTACTTGAAAGCGGTCCATATCATTTTTCAAATTTGCGCTATTGTAATAAATTCCTAAAGGAATAGCATGTTTGTCATGAAATATAGCATATTCTTCAAAATTATCTTTAGTAATTTTATCTACGTTATCATGCCTTTGATTCCAATGAGTTTTTAAATTATATAAGTTTGCCACAATACTAGATTCGATACATTCTATATTCTTTTTCTTAAAATATTGGTTTGCATTTTCGTTAGAAAATGGTACACCTATAAATAGCCGATATCCAGACATTTCCTTACTTATGTAATGAATCATTTCATCTGCAACTTTGTGGTAATCTTCTCTTATTAAAAACTGTAGTGTTTGTACATATTTTTCATCAGGTATCCAAAAATAAGTACACACCCCCCATAATACATCATTTTGATAATAGGCTATTATATTACGATTCTTCTCATTTAGAGCCTTTTCAAGTTCTCCTTTAAGCTCCTCTATTGAGTTTATCCTTGGATAACTTGCATGTATATTGTCCTGACTTAATTCCCATATAAAATCAATTACTTCCTCAGATGTATAAACGTTTTTTATCATTTTTATCCCTCATTATTAATTATTTTGAAATCCTATTTAAATATATTTATTAATCTAAACTCTAATTTCCTATTGAAATGTCACATAAAAAATTGAAGTTGTAAATTGCTTGTTACTTCACTTGTAATATTAATATAATAGTTTCACTAATTCATTATAAGATGAACTACCATCAAGTATATTCTTATATGTGCTTATCCAGTAAGGTATCAATCCAGCTCTATGAGCTACTGCTTGCGAGGCAATATTAGATGATGATGCACAGTATATGGGTAAAATGTTTTTGCTCAATATTTTATGCATTAAATGATTTACCAGTACTGTAGCCAAACCACCTGTTCTATAATTACCTTGTACATCTATACCCATTTCCCACATATTATTGTATTCCTTAGATGCACCAGCAAGTCCTATGATTTCTCCATCCTTCATAGCAAAAAATACAATTGCAGTAGATGCATGTCCACATTCATCAAACTCTAATGAATTATTAAATCCTTTAATTTCTCTTAATTTATTTATCTCATTTCCTTCTAAATAAAAATATTCGTATTGTGGTAATAAATCACATAATTTCATCTCTTTCATATCAGGAATATAATAAATTGATTGACCATATATTAAAGGACATTCAAATACCTCATCTCTTGATTTCCCAACTAATAAAGTCTTCACATTTTCCATAATTTCATCTGAAGCTGATACAATAATTGTTTTTTCAATGCTCGTAATCTCCAAAAATGGATTTTGTTGAAATTCATTTAATTTAATTGGTTTATGAAAAATTATTCCGTTATGATCAAAGATTTCTTGTTCACAATTTAAATGTTTTCCAAGATTCTCTTTCACAATTTTTTTAATTTGCATCTTATTCATTTCTTCATCTCCTAAGTTTTATCTATGTATCTATTATTCGAATAATCTTATTTATATAAGAAACAAGAACTGATACTACTCAACTATTGGATTTAATAAAACCATATGCAAATGGTCCTCCCATTTCCCATTTATCTTTTGATATTTTTCAGATAAACCTTCATTTTTGAAGTTAAGTTTTTCTAAAACTTTTAATGAAGATATATTTTTAGGCATTACTGTAGCTTCAATACGATGAAGTTTATATTCATCAAACATAACAGCTATTCCTTTCTTTAATACCTCTGTTATGTATCCTTTATTTGCTTCACTACAATCAATGCTATAACCTACATAACATGATAAGAAAAACCCTTTAGTTATATTACTAAAACAAATTGTTCCAATTATCCTTTCATATCCTATATCTTCTTTTTTAAAAATCCATAGTCTTAATTGTTTACCATCAATTATTTCAATTAATTCCTGTTCAACTGCATTTTTACGATTTCCTAATTTATAAAAATTCTCACTTCTTAATGGATCAAACTGACTCAAATATTCTCTATTTCTATTAAAATAATCTAATACTAGTTCAGCAAATGAACCATCTATAACTTTTAAAACAAGCCTTTCTGTTTCATATACTTGATACATAGTAATCCCCCTTATTTTTTTGCATACTCCATAGGTTCTTATGGTTTTCATAGTTCTCTTTTGGTTAAATATTAATAATTTTCAAATTTTTCAACATAGATATATTTTCATTTTTTTCATCTCTAACTTCATATTCTAAACTTTTATATAGTGAATAAGCAGGTTTATTGTATTTAAAAACATTGAGTAATATTTTATTAAACCCCTTTTGTATTGCTTCTTTTTCAAGCATAAGCAAGGTCTGTTTTCCATAACCTTGTTTACGGTACTTCTCAAGTATTAGGAAATCGCAAATGAACCCTATATCTTCCTTATACTTTTGATACCAGATAAACCCCAAACTTTCATTGTCCTTATTTACAATCACATAAATATAATTATCTTTCGTGCCCTTTCCTTGTGGGAGCAATTCATTAAAACTTTTTTTTGCATCCTCCAGTGCATTTTCTTCACTAGATAGACCCGCCTTTATTAAATCTTTGGAATAATCTAGAATATCCCACTGAGCAAATCTATCAAATTCAGCATCACTCATTTCTCTAAATTGTATATTGAAGTCTTCCATGTTCTTCCTCCTTAAGTATAGTTTTAATTATACTAATTATAACATGATTTACAATATATTATATATTTATTTATCACACTTAGGGATAGCTGAAAAAAATACCTTTAAAGATAGGATTTTAAACTTTTCAAATCAGATTTTAGGGATGATTAAAAATTTAAATAGATTGGATAGTGAACTGAATTAAATGGTTGAAGCAATGATCTTGCTATGATAAAATATAAAAATAACCACTAAGCAAAATATTTGCAAGGTGGTTGTGTCCCTAAATTACCCTGTGGGATGTTTTTATATTTGTAATTATTAGGGTTAATGAAAGAATAGCAAGAATACAAGTTTTAATGGGAAATAATTATTTTAAAATGAAATTTTAAAAATAGAGTATAAATATAGCGCTTCATATTGAATGGATTCAAAGATGACGTATAGATTAAGGAGTAAAATATGAATAATTTTGGAACTATATTAGCCGTTATAGGTGCAGTGGTATTTATTATAGCAATTTGGATATTGTTTGGATGTCTTTACTTTAAGAAAAGAAATTTTAAAACCGGTTTATTGCTTTTGCTTGTTTCTTTGCTGCTTGTGGCAGGTGGGGTTTTTATTGGTGTACAAGGTGAATGGAGCAATGCAGCAAAGGGAATTCCCTTGTCTGAAGAAATCATTGAAATTATTGAAACTAAAAGCGTAGAAGAAACCACGCAAGAACAGCAAGCAAAAGTAGGTAGCAGTGTATTTTTAAAAATCAATGAAGATGATTGGGCTAAATATGAAGATAAAATAATGTCATATTACATTGCCTGGCAAAAAAGCTTAAACCCTCAGGCAGAAGATGAAGCTTTAAAAATCGAGTTTAAAAATTTGAGAGGGAAAGCCCTTTTAAATTAAGCGATTATCTAAAATTAATGCAAAGCAAAATTTATGGATGCACAAGATGAAGATAGTTAAATTCTTGTTAGGCTGGGACGCAGATAGATAACCTTTTTCTATTTTCATATGAAATCCATGTTTATAATTTTTACAGTTGCATTTTAAAAAAGACACCCTATTCTAAAATACTATGTATTTTAAAATAGGGTGTCTTTATTCTTAAGCTTTTCCTAGACCTCTTCAGTAATATTAAGTGATACAGCACTAGGAGATGTCCAATTTCTAATTCCCTTATTAAATCTTTGAGTATGCCTCTCTCTTGCAGTGTTATAATCATTTCTTCTATGAGCCATTATTTCTTCATCTTTTCCATAACTATTTTATCACCCATGGCACCATTAAAATCATTATTTATTAACCGACTATAATTTTCCAAGTATATAGAATGTGGTGAAGATCATTAAAGCAATAGCAAGTACAATTCCTACAATTAAATTTTTTAATTTTTATTTCCAAGAGTGAAGAATATGCTATAGTTTCAAACTAAAATTAAAATCTCTTAATATGAAAATGTCTGTAGCAGGAGTAGTCCCAAAATTACTACTCCTGCTATGCCCGAAAATCTATAGAAAAAAACTTTAGGGTCATCCTTGTCTAACTCTTGTAGAATAAACAAAGTTCTAATAGTGTTCATAATTTTCAAAGGTTTGATAATTATAAATATACTTATTAATATCAATATAATACAAAGAACTTGCTCAAATAACATAAATACACCACCTGTAGTTTTTAATCTACCTAATTATTTATATTTATTGAATAATATTAGAATATTACCATCCACATTATACTGTTCGGTTACTTAAATAATCCTGTTTAGTTAATTCAACAATTTCATCTGAAACTCGTTTAAACCCTATTTTCTCAAACACTTTTTCTGCAGATTTTCTGGATTTTGAAAAATCATCAAATACCTTATCTGCTCCTAACTCATTGAAAGCAACATCAATTAATAGTCTTAAGGCTTGTTCACTGAATCCATGGCCCCTATGTTTTGCTTCAACTATTATATTAACGCAGTAAGCTTTTTTTTCACTGACATATCGTAGAGCAACCTCACCAACAGGTATATTCTTGTCAATATTAACAATATATGCATAATATCTTTCTGGAATATTATTAACCCATCGAAAAAACCAGTCTCTCCAAGTATTTTCCTTAAAATCTATACAACCTGTACCATCAGTATCTCCATACCCTATATTGTAAGTCATTGTTTCTCTATCTGATAAAAGTTTTCTTCTATAATCTAACTCTTCAAATTTAGGTGTTTTTAATTCCACTTTGTTATTTTCCATTTATGCTCCCCCATATTAGATAAATTAGTGTAACGTTTTATGCATTTTTTATTTTATAAATTATTTGCATATTAAGGTTTCTACAGTGTTTTGTATAATATGAAAATTACACTTCTCAATTATTTCTTACAGACATTACATCATTTAAGAAGAGTGTGAATTAATTATACGCCCATATCATCTATAAGCCATGGTGAATTTTCATCTTTTCTTATAACAAAATACCACCAATCATATATCTCACTATTTTGGGGACTCGCTCCATCATTTTTATACTTTACTTTATAAACTTTGAGGTTATTTTCTGTTGTTCCATTTATACTACCTCGTCCATTACGCAAATAACCTTCTTTAACTTTTTCGTTCATTTCCTCTTCAATGCTTATTATCTTAGTGCTTTCCAAATTATCAAAGCCCCAAACTACATTTGGAGCGTTGAAATGCTCTGTTAAAGTAGTTAATAACTTATCTTTATTTTTTTCATTTTTATACTTAAAATAATTCTCTACTACAGTTTGAGCAGAATCACCTTTAGTTTCAGTTACCCTATTGCTCTCACTTGAGCATCCGACAAGAAGGATCAAAGTAATAATAATAATAAGCATAACATTGAACCTTATATTTCTCTTCATAATACATTTTCATTTGCAAACATAGCTTTATATACTTATTGTAGCATAATTACAATAAAATGTATGTATATAAAAAAGCACCCCTACATAGAGGTGCTCTAAATATTATCTTTTACTATTTTTTATATTAAATAATTATTTTAACTCTTCCATAATCTTTTTAATATCAAAATCCTTATCCTGGATTTTATAATATTTTTCCTTATGTTGATCTTGTTCTTGAAAACCAATTACGTTATCATCATAAAATGTAATATAAAATATACCTTCAGTATAAGTAGTATATTCATCTTCATCATAGCTTGCTACAAATTCAAGACTATATTTGTACCACTCCTTAGGCCTCCTAGCTTTTTTATAAGACAACTCATCAATTATACTGACTAACTTATCTACTTCGCCATCTTTAGTATTATCTATCCAAGTAAAATTATCTAGTAAATCTGAATCTATTTTATTTTCTTGTCTATAGGTATAGTCAAATGCACGTACTTGTTTATAGGTGTAGTCATAGTTGGTTTTTGACATTAAGTTATTTGTAGGAAAAATATATGGTATGTCAATCCATACAATTGTAGCAAAGAAAATGAAAATAACTATTCCCCAAATGATTTTTTTCTTATTCACAAATAATCCTCCTAATTTAAAAGCGTGTTGCATAAAAGTTTTTGCAACACGCTTATTTCTGTCGATTGTATATTAAACTATTTTTCACCAAAAGACATAGTATATTCCATTTCTTTTGTATCCTCATGAATACGTTCATCTACAACTATAAAATCGTTTTTATCATAGAAGTTTATTGCTCTTTTGTTTTTTGTAAAGACATCTAATAGGAGATATGAATACCTAGATTTACAATGATCTATCAGTTTCTGTCCTATACCTTCTTTTTGATATTCTTTTTTCACAAAAATTCCTGCTATATAATTTTGCTCTACAATTCCTATAAAACCCTTTATAATATTATTTTCTTCATAAACATAAATATCAGCTGATGGCAACACCTGTTTTACCATATCAAAGTTTTTAACCCAGTATTCTTCCGATATAAAACTGTGAGCATTAGTGTTAGTTTCAAGCCAGATTGCCATTACATCATCTAATTTACTTATATCAAATTTTTTAATCATTCTATTCTCCTTTATTTTTAAAAATATTAAAAGTAAGAGTAGAATACACTCATGGAGTTCACCCTTTCTATTGCTTTTCTAATAATATATTTTATAGTATTAGAAAACTCTATTAAGTTAAATAAATACTATTAACTATATTACATCATATCATATTATTTAGTATTTCTTATTATATTTTTTTATATCTTCAATAATATAACCAATAAACTTTAATTTATATTGTTCTATGGATATACATTCTTGTCAGATTTTTTTCACTCTGGGCTTGGACCATACACAGAAACTCCCAACCATATCGCTCATAAAAAGACGTGTGGTCTGTAACAAGATAAAGTGTATCAATATTTTTTTCTTTCATATCATCACATACATAGTTCAGCATTTTACCAGCAATTCCTTGACAGCGATAATCATCTTCCACATAAATAGCACATACATTAGGAGTTAAATCTTTTCTGTTGTGAAAATCATTTTCTATTACACCAAGTCCACCTACAATTCTATCTCCTATTATTACTATATACCATTGTGGAACAGGATTTTTATTTTTCATACATTCATCTATGCTTTCAAGGTATGCTTCAAGCGGAATATTCCACTTCTCATGAAACCAATTTGCCGCGTAGTTTTTCAATTCAGGGCGTTCCTGTATTTTTATAATTCTATAATCGCTCATTTTTCACTCCTTATAAATTATAATTTGACTTTATAAAATAAACTTCTTGTATCTTTTATACTTTACTTTTACAATTCTTATTTTTAGCTTCTACTAATTCATAATCTTCTTTCTTTATATTACACTTTCCTTTTTTATTAGTTCAATAATTCATAATAGTATGAAGGCACACCATCCTCTTCAAACTCCTCAATCATTCTAAATCCCACACTTTCTAAGGCACCTTTAGATCTTGTGTTATCTTTATATGTGAATGCACACAACTTGCTGACATTGTATTTTTTAAATACAATTTGGCAGAATTGTGTTAACGCATTCTTACCAATTCCTTTACCCCAATATGTCTTATCAAATATAACTATACTTACAAATGCCTGTTTCTCATCAGCTTCATCGATTCCATAACACCAGATATCACCTATGTATTTATCATTAAAATAAATAACCTTTCCAAAACTCCTTGCACCAGGCTTTAATGATTCCTCATACATCTTAACTGCTTGGTCTAATGTATTCCTTTCAAAGGGAAACATAGTTTCTACTTCTTCATACTGGGATTTTCTCCAAAATATTTTTACATTTTCAAGTGTGCGAGGTTTTAATAATAAATTTTCCAATTTTATATTCCTCCTATTATAATACCTTTCTCTTGATTTACACCTTATTTCATATATTTTCTCAGATATTTTCCTGTATACGATTCATCACACATTACAATATTATCATGGGTTCCTGCTGTTACTATCTGACCACCATTTTCTCCCGCATCTGGGTCCATATCTATTATATAGTCTGCGGTTTTTATAAAATCCAAATTATGCTCAATTACCTTTTTAATGGCATATTATCTTATACTCACAGCTTAGTCAACATTACTTTTTACCATGTTCCAAACAGGACATAATGACTCTTCCATCAGTTTTATGGTCCTTTCAATCTCGTCGGTTTGTACGTCCTTTGATACAATTTCAAATATTAAATGTATACTTTTAAAATATGTCGGATAGGTTGTTCTTCTTTCACCTGAAGCAACTACTTTTAATTCAGATACAGTTTTGTTCATCTTCCTAAGCAATAAAGCTAAGGTCATACCACTGCAGGTTGCCAGACTCATAAGAAATAGCTCAAGTGGCATATACCCATCACCATCCACAGAATCAATAATTATCTCCTTATTATAACGGGAAACCCCTGAAAATTTCACCTTGTCATTTATAAGATCTGCTGTTACTGTCAAATTATTACTCACAATAAAACCTCCTAAAATTACGTTTATACTATTTGAGAATATTTCATGTTTTTTTATAACTATGCATTAACCCACAAGAAAAGTCCAGTATATTTACTACTTTATTGTATCTATTTTCATACACTTGGGATAACTTTTATTGCTTCCTACATACTAATAGTCCATGATTACTTAATCCTAGTATACTTTTTTCTCTACAGCTCTTTAGCATATAATTCTTCCATGCCTCATACTGTTCCTCACTTAATTCGTTTACAGGATCTCTTAACAGTGAACATAATCCATCAGTAGCTACATGGCTAATAATTTCAATATTAAAATTTTCGATAAATGATTCAATCTCAGTAGGCGTTGTAAAGAAGCCAACCGGTAAAAAACAATCAACTCCACCTTCTTTAGTTACACCCGAACTTAATACTTCATTTATGAATGTATGTGTAAAAAATTGTTTTTGATATGCCATAATTACATGAATTATATAATGTTTATTAATATATGCTATTGCTAAAACGCCACCAGGTTTTAATACTCTTAAGGCTTCATGAATACACTTTATTCTATCATTTTCATCTTTAAGGTGATACATTGGTCCTAAGCAGGTTACAACATCAAAACTCTCTGATTCATATTGGCTTAAATCTATAGAGTTCACTACTTCAGCTGATAAACTAATTTCATCACCATTTTCTTTCAGTTTTTCCTTAATAATCTCTACATGTTTGGGTACAATATCTGTAGCTACTACTTCATTTCCTTTTTCAGCATAATAAAATGAATATGCTCCTGTACCAGCACCCAACTCAAGAATTTTGTTGTGTGGCTTTATTTGCTCGTTTAAAATAGTAGTTGTAACAGTAAACTCTATTTTTCTAGCATTGTTTAATGTAAGTCTATTTTCTTCATCATATCTTTCATAAAATTCAGTAATTAAGCTCATAATTTCTACCTACCTTATTTAAGACAATTATCAAATAAATATAAATTATTTTATTTCATCTCGTAATGGAGTTCAACAAATTGATTGAATCTCCTTATCCCCTTTAAGTTTAGTTCTAACTCAAAATCAATTTTTTTAAATAAAGGTATTCCATTACCTATTAGAGTAGGTGATATAGTAATAATAAATTCGTCAACTAACCTTTCTTTAATAAAAGAATTTAGAAGAACACCACCGCCAACAAGCCATATGTTTCCTCCATCCAGTCTTTTGATTTTATTTGTAAATTCCACAACATCTTGATTAATAAATTCTACATTTTCATTTTTACCTTTTTCTGATTCAGAAAATACATAACACTTTTTATTCTTATAAGGAAATTGCCCTTTTTCTTTTTCAATGATCCAGTCATAAGTTCTTCTACCAATTAGAATAGTATCAACTGTATTGTAGAATTCAGAATATCCATTATCTCCTTCGCCTTCAGTTTTAAACAACCATTCCAAGGAATCATCTTCTGTCGCTATGTAACCATCTAAACTTGTTGCGATATATAGAACTAATTTTCTATTGTTGTACATCTATAAACCTCCATATTTATAAAAATTAATCTAATTTTAAAACACAATTAGTGAACAGTAATTTACAATTATTCATATACAATCATAATTATAATACTTATTATAGAATAATTACAATAAAATGATTTATAATACAAAAACACCCTTGCAGAAATATGCTAATTCATAGTGTAACACCCTTCGTATATATTAGAATCATTAATTATCAAGGAAGAGAACCTATTCTTATTTTACATTTAGGCTATGTTAATGAACGGTGTTGATAATATAGTATATAATAATGGAACTCCTTTTCAAGAGTTCCATTATTTCACGATTTACTAATATTGCGATTTTAAATATTATGTTTATCGCTTTACATTATTTGTTTCTATTGTAATGACTCCTCAACTATTCTTTTGTTAATAGAATAATTACATCCAAAATTAGAGTCATCAAACAATTCTATTCTCGATAGTAAATCAATATCTTTTATATTACTCCAGTTAATTTCGCTGCTTAATTCTTTTAATATAATTTCAGAATCAAAACCAAGATAACCCCTACTATAATAGTTTATAATTTTAGGTTCTACATAACTTGTTAAGCCTATACAATTATGTTTCTCTATTATCTTAATGTATAAGTCACATAAAGCTGCTTCCCGTTCTTTTCTTTCAGGTGAAGCTATAACCTTCTCTATTAAAGCAGATATAGCACTCGATATTTCAAGCCTTTTGAAAGCAACTCCAAACCACTTGCTATAGGGATAATATTTTTTTTCATAATAAAAACATATCTTCATAAGCTTATTTATTATTCTATTTGTAACAATACTTTCACCTATTCTATCATCCTTTTCTGCACATCTACCTATAAAGGCTTGCTCCTCATTAATTGATTTCCATAGTATAAATAAACGTAAGAGTAAAACATCCCTAGGGAAAAATTGAATAGCTTGTCTTGCTTTAGTTAAATCTCCAATTCCATCATAAAATACTTCTCCACTTGTTAGTTCTAGTAAATGCTGTATTGGGAAGGATAGCCAGTCCTTAAAATCTATTTCTCTATCTTGATTAATAACTATATCATTGTTAAAAAAAGAATTTACCGTGTGTATTTCTACAAAATGGTTAATAGGATATGTATTCTTATATTGCATATAACCATTATTAGTCCATCCTTCAACAGCCTTGTAGTTAGTTGGAAACCCCTTATATTCAAATGGCAGGTTATATTTGAAGAGGGTATCTAACTTAGTTTTTACATCATTAAAGTTTTCTTCCTCTAAAAAAATTTGTAATCTGGGCCCCCAAACATGGTCAGTGGATTTATAGTCATCAAACCCCAATACATCTGAGCAATGTCCAACGAGCGCTGCTGCATATCGAAGATACGTATATTGCTTATCTATTAGTGGTTTTATAATATCAAAATAAAATTCTTTATTTAATTTTAAACCCGGAATAAATTCATTTTCACTTTTACATACAAATATATCGCTCATGTTCCTACTCCTTTTATCAATTAGTGAATAATATAATACTATTACGCATCAATTTATAATCTTCTGTAAATTTAACCTCTTTATTTACATTTGTTCAGTAACTACAAACTTTAATTACTGCATATTCTAAAAATATTTTTAATTATAAAGTTAAATTATCATTGATGAAAAATATTCATTAATTATATGTCTATGTGTTTCAGCAACATTTAATTTTTCTAACTCCTTGTAAGTAAAATACTTTAATTCTTCCGATTCCTCACTGCATATCAATTTACGATTTTCTGTTAAATTTATTATATAAGCAGCAGATATTATTCTAACAATATTTCCATCTGGATATACAGCGATTCTTGATGGGTCTGAAAACATTTTCCAAAAATCTAAAGACTCTTCTGATAATATAATACCTGTTTCTTCATTAATTTCTCTAATTATTCCTTCCTCTAAACTTTCATCAATTTTCAGACCTCCGCCTATTAGTGCCCAGCGGTTGCTATCTGATCTTTTTTCTAATAATATTTTATTATTATACTTAATAATTGCACAGGCACCTATATGGTTTGGCTTATTAGGCTTTGGTGCATTTTCATTTTTATAATAAAATTTTGCTTCAATCATATTGTTCCATCATCCAATATTTAAAATCTACAATGTTATGCACTATAACACAATTATTCATTTATAATCATAATTATAATACTTATTTATAACATAATTTATTTATGCTAGTTAATTTATTTTCCTAAGTTGCAAATTTGCATATTATTAACTCCATTACACAAACTAAAGACGAAAGGAGATTTTTATATGAAAAAGTTTACTGTTATATTTCTAATTTTAATTACATTAGTATTAAGTACTTTTACTTCTACACATGTATTTGCTGAAAATATATTTAAAGAAGGTGTTTATAAAGCAACTGATTTCAATATATCCCCAAATGAATCTTATGTGGTTCAAAATGTTTCAGCAAATAATAGTGTTTTTCTTACTCTTTATGATGAAAATCAAGTTATAATACAATCTATTCGTCTTCAACCTAAGTCAGCTAAGTATAATTTAATTCCTCTTAAACCTGAATATAGAATTGTTATAGTTGGTAATGGTCAAATATTTATTGATAAAGGGACACAATAGGGTGTCCTTTTATTATTAAAAACTTTTAATTGAATATATCCAACATAATATTTATTATTCTTTTTTCTAAAAAGAATAATAAATATTACTGATTTAAATCATTGAGCAATCATTTCAAATTATCTATACTAGGTTAACCATAAACTTCTTCATCATCTATATTAATACTCCAATACCTTACCATAGCTATCATATCTTCCTTATCCAAGACAGTGAAAACCCATGATGAATTTTAAAAACAGATTTCATACTTTTCATCTAGCCATAACGGTTGACTTGCAGACACCCAACCAACTTTATTGTACATTTTTTTAATGATATTTCCTTTAAGCCCATCTTCACCTTCTCTAATAATCAATCACTTATAATATTGATACATTAAATTCCACCTTAAAATTAATTTAAATGAAATTTTCTAAAATTTTTCATTTACAATCATAAATATAATACTTATTATAGCATGATTACAATAAAATATATTTATATGTAAAAAGCACCTCTATATAGAGATGCTCTAAAATAAACAGCTTTGATTTTAAATCAAAACCATTAAAACCGTTAAATAATTTTATTTCTAAATAATCCTGACATTTATCAAAATTTATTTATATTTATCAATGTCATTAATTTTTATATATTATTTGTACAAGACACTCTAATACAACAAATCCATTTAATGATAAGTATAATTAGTTTGTAATAACTATATAAAAAATATATACTCGAATTATTTTATGCCTGCATCAATATGTACTTCACCGTCACCAACTATTACGATTTTATATTCAGATTCAAGAGAAACTAAATAATGTCTTGATGATTTAGGTTCTAGATATAAGACTTGTGTGTTAATGTTATTTTCATTAAAAACAATAACACAAACACTATATGCTGATATATTTTCAACATGGTAAGAACCATCTTTTGAAGGATTAAAATCCGATATTTCATAAAAACCCTCTTTATACATATTTCGTGAAGATGCATAAGTTGTAATAGATGTACCCAATATAGTAGTTACTAAAATTAATAAGATTACAATAAATTTTTTCATATAATAGTCACCTCTCGGTGATATTTTATGTAGTATTAATAATAATATACAATTATTCCTTCACATTCTTATTGCAACATATTTTCAATAAAATGTATGAAAATATTAAAAGCACCCCTATACAGAGATGCTCTAAAATAAACGTCATTACAAATAAGTTATTTAATTATATATCTATTCCACCATAAAAAAAGATGAGATTTAAAAACATGAAAACTCTCTGACTTCACCTTGCTTAAACACTTATTTTAAATTGTATACTTAAATATAAGTTCTCCATTAACATCCTTTTCATTTATATACTCAAATCCAATGCTTTTGTATAAACTATAAGCTAATGTATTTTGCTCAACTATACTTAAGTAGATAGTATTAACATCATATTTTTTTGAAACTATATCAATAAGTTTGGTCATTGCAATTCTTCCAAATCCTTTTCCCTGGTATTTTTCATCTATCATTATTCTATCAATCCAAGTATCTTTATTAGGCCCGAAGGATCCATACATTGCAAATCCAATTACTGCCTCGTTATCATATATAGCTACAGGATTCCACTGACTACAAGTACTTGCTTCTTTCAAGCATTCATCTACAGTTTCAATAAATTTCTCTTGGTTTGACTTTAATTTTATTTTTCTAACAATATTTTCATTAGTATTATCTATATCCTTAAAATATATATTATTCATATAATTACTTATCCCCCAAATTCAAAACATTTAAATTTATGCATATTAACCAATGAATTAACTGATTAATCTTCTTTCTTATCTTAATTCAATCTGTTTATAATATTATTTTTCCTTCTTAAAAACAAAAGATTTACATTCATCATCAAATATGTTTTCCTTTAAAAATGTAAATCCACATTTTTTAGTATAAAATTTATGGTTTCTTATTGAATAATCTGGCGTTTCAACTGTCCATATTTTAGCATTTACATATTTTCGCTCTATATCATTCCAAACTATAGTTCCAAGATGATGTCCTCTGTAATTTGGATCAATAAAGAGCATTTCCAAACTATATTCATTATTGGCCTTAATTCCAACTGTGTAAGCACCAACTATATTACCTTCATAAATAACTTTATAACTTTCAAAATCTGTGCGCTCATTGAGCCATTTAATCAAACTGCCATCATTATACCCTTTAGGTCCATCCTCTTTTATATTTCTGTGCATTGATGTATCTTCATTAAATGCAGAAGTCATGATTTTTGTTAATTCTTTATAGTCATCAGTATGTATCTTTTGATACAAAATCTTGTTATTCATTATAACTTCTCCTTCTTATTATTTATTTAGTACGTTAATACGTTTTTCCTACAATTATTAACTTATATTATAAACTTATTGTAACATAATTTTTATAAAGTGTATATTTATGTACAAAAAGCATCCTATTAAAGAAAAGTTCATAAAATTAAGTGGCTACTTTTCTCTGGAAGTAACCACTTTTTAGTTTAAGTAAATGAAACTACTCTACCAACAGTTAAGATAAAAATTATAAATCCTGTCATTATGATGGTTATGGCTACTGTAAAGACTCCTCTAAATAATTGAAACCAGCTAATAGCTTCCGAAAATCCAAGTAGCCCTAGTAATAGTGTGACTATAGAAAGTATCATAACTATAACTAATGGATGCACTTGCAATAGATCCATTGTAAAGTTAATTACCTTATTTGATTCTATTGATAAAAAGAATAATATTACACATACCAACGATAAAATGAATGAGTAAATATTTAACTTTAATTTCATACTGAACCTCCTAGATATTCCTTGATATTGCAATGTGCTTATATAGCACACTGCAATAATCTATTATAATTTACAATTTTACCATATTATAAGTCCTATGGTATTAACTTAAATTTAAATTTCTATATACATTCAGTAAAACCTTATAAATAGAGTTCTTAGCTTCTCTGAAGCTTACTAACAGAATTCTTCGCATCAGTGTTTCTGCCCATGTAAATTAGACCTTCAAGGTTGTTTTTTATAGCTATAGCTACATAGGAAAGGAGGTTACCTTTGGTTATATCATAGCCATGGACTGCTTTACATAGTGCAATAGTCCCCACTTGAATTATGTCATCTAGGTCATAGCCCTTTGCGCTTATAGCTACAGCTTGGCTAGATATTAAAGCCTTGAAAGTTTTTAAAAGCTCTTCAAGGGCAGTATCCTCCCCTGCTTTTGCCTTTGTAACTAATTCTTGA
Organism: Clostridium sp. UBA7503; assembly: GCF_002477055.1. Classification (NCBI taxonomy): domain Bacteria; kingdom Bacillati; phylum Bacillota; class Clostridia; order Eubacteriales; family Clostridiaceae; genus Clostridium; species Clostridium sp. UBA7503. The sequence goes on along the minus strand of NZ_DLNT01000059.1, from coordinate 16,442 downwards.
ATTTTAGCATAATTATCCATAACGAAAATCCTTTCTATAAGGCAATTTTCTTCTACATTTTCAACAACTTCAATCTCATTAGACCTAAATTGAAAGCCATGATCCTCCATTTTCTCATAAGAAATATGCCTAATTCTCTCTTTATAATTATTAGTATAAACTTGTCTTTCTATCTCCATGACAACTTTAATAAACTCATCAGGTACAAAAACCTCCTGAACTTCACCTGTAATAAATTCATACTTAATTTTCATATTCATCTCTCCTAGCTTCAAATTTTTTTGAAACTTTTATGAATCTATTCAAAGCCTATGTGGAGATGCTTATAAACGGATAAAAAAAGCCTTCCACAGTGAAAGGCTTTAAAAACTAACCCTATAAGGATTAAATTCTGTTAAAATAAAAAATAGCCAAACGACTGCTAATTTAGCAACCATCCGGCTATTCGGTAGTTAATTCTCCATTGCTCGGTATGTTTTATTATACTTCCTTATTGAATTGTAATTAATCTTTATCTTAACTCATTATATATGAAAATTCTATTTTTCTTAATTTAATATTGTTCTTTACCCCCAAAAGTTTTCTACACTTATTACACTTTATCTCTATCATTCCAATATAGCTATTTTCCACATCGAATAATCTATTATTGCAAATTGGGCATCTCACCTGAATCAATTACATCTAATCCCCCTCTCTATACTAATTTTCCCATTTAAAATACTTAATCATAATATAGATAAGCTCTCATTTACCTACATTTCCCCTTAATATAACCTAACATATCCTTTACTTTACGTCTTTTCTACCAAATACTTTTATCATTAACACGAATGCCATAAAAGCATAGTTACATTATATGGCATTTTGAGGAGGCGGTCAAGAGGTAATTTGAAGTATTTTGAAAATTTATTGTTTTTATCCATTATTGAAATTTAACTTCATCCATTATATTTTAAGCAGAATATAGTCTACCCTCAGAGTAAAAAGGTGAAGAAATCGTGTATCTTTGATTTCTTCACCTTTCTATGTGCACTTTATTAAATTATAGTTTAATATAATTCTTTTATTATCTCCCTGTGCTTTAGGGTGTTCAACTTAATTTTGTGCCTTTTAATATTGATTATTTTTGTCTTTTTTGCCATTAGTACGTATTTCATAGAATATAAAAACTGTTATTAAAACAATGTAATTTGTTTTAATACTTGTGTCATTAAATATTTTCTGAAGTATTAAGGGTAGGATGACAAAAATACTTAACATAATTGCAAAATCTCTAATTAAATAGAGAACACGTTTAAACATAAAAATATCCTTTCAATGCCGATATAACATGACTTATTATAATTTTATAGAAATGAGGTAAGTATTAATATATCAACCTACCTCATTCTTTTAGACGTTTCTATTACTAATATAATCCGAAGATAGTTAGTATTCTACGATTATATTTTTACCAAGGAAATTTCCCAGTCCATGTATTTGTAGCGTTTCCTAAATAAGTTCTATGACCACTATCATAATAAAAATTATTATTTGCTCTTACTTTTGTTACCATATTGCTTGTATTTCTATAGTAAGAAACAGTTCGTCTATAGTAGACAGTTGGAACACGCTCACTAACTATAATACCTGCTACTGCACCTACAACGCTACCAGCTACTATTCCTAGTCCTAATCCACCTGAAACTAAGGATACTAATATTCCTGCAACAACAGAATATGTGAAGTTTTGAAAATGGGTGCTACCATTATGAGCATTGACAAATTCCCAACCTGATCTTGCATTTTTTATAGGTTCACTAGTAACTGTATCTTCAACAACCATAATGTCAGTTGTCTGTTTGCCATCTTCAAGTTTAGTAATTTCAATGTTATTATCTTCATCCATACTTATAACAGTATCATATTTTTCTATTAATATATACTCATTATTATCATCTTTAACAAAGACCTCAGTATGAATATTATCAAAATCTTCAGTTGAAGTTTCTAATACTTTATACTGTTTACCATATTCTTCATATGTGTACTCTGTATTGTCAGACTCAGTACTGATAAAATTAAAATTAATTTTGTCGTCTACCCTTAATTCTGATTCAGCATTAGCATATAATGTCTGAGCCAAAATTGTAGAACACATGATTATTAATGTTAGTAAAATAGATATGGTGCTTTTGAGTTTTTTGAACATATTTACCCCTCCATATAATATATTAACTAGCTTTAATATATCCATAATATAATAATTAATATTTTCAAAGTTAACTACTGCAGTAAGCCAATTTGAATTGATTCTCTTCAAACGTAACACATTATACAAAACATGTCAAATATTAGCAACACTTTCATGTCCATATTTATATACTAACACCAATTTTAAAGAACTTGTGAAAGCATCAGAAAAAGTGGACTAACTTTTTAAAGTTGGTCCACTTTTTCTCACTTATTTTAAAAAATATTTTTATATTTTTGTCTAATTAACTGTTCACCAGCTAGTACTTTCTCTCTCAATAATTTAATCCATTAATTGTTATAGGACATACCACCTGACAATTATTAGTGTGAGTAACATTTATTTATTTATAGTTACCTGTCTTTTTAAATCCTCTATCTCTTTATCCTTAAGATCTATTATCTTTTCATACTTTTGTTCCATTTCCATCAAGTTTTTACTTAGCATATTTATAAAGGATGCCATCTCATCGGAACTTCCTGCTATACGGTTAAATAGCAAAAGATTTAATTTTAAGACCTCTGGAATCTCTTTGTGAGAATATCTAAGTTGATGGTCAATCTCTCCATAACCTTCTTCAAATATGGTTCTTACTTGGATTTCGGCTATAACCTTTTGATTAGTTGGAAAAAATTCTATAAGATAATGGACAGAACGGTATCCTGATTTTCTAGAATTAATTTGTATATTTAATTCTTCAAATATTTTTGTATCATCCCCTTCTCGAACATTAGCAGTTATCTCAACAACCTTCCAAGTTCCCAGAATATAATTATGTATATCTTCCCAATCATCCTTGAATATATGTATGGCTCTAATACCTATCAAATCATTTATCTCTTCTTTATAGTTAGAAACAGAAAATTGAAAATCCTCTCCATACTTTGATTTTCTATCCTCTGTCTTTCTAATAATCTTTTCAATAAGCCTTTCAGAATCCTTTACTCTAGATTTTACCGTATGTATTTTCTTATGTGCCCTAAGTGTATTTGCTATAAATTCTGCTTGTGTCTCATAAGTCTCTTTATACATATTGAAATCCATATATATTTCTTCTAAAGTGTCCCAAACTATTCCACTCTTTATAATCTCTTCATTCTTAAGATGATATTTACTTAAAAAAGTTTCTTTATCTAAAATCATAAACCTTGCCACCTTCAGTTTTACTTATTTTGTCCATAATAAATACATTTTATGATATTTTAAACTTATTGTAACGCAAAATGATAAAAGATAGCAAATTGTATTGCCCATAGAAAAACGTAAAAAATAGCATTATAAAGTCCCTACTAAAATAAGCTTTACTTTAGTAGGGACTTTAGGTTAGTTTTAGAGGGATTGCTCATAATAAGAATTATCATAATGCATCTATGTTTTTAAATATTTCCTTTGATATAAGGGAGACGGCTGCAGACAGAACTGCAACCACTAGCAGAATAATACCTATATGATTTGAAAATTGATCAAAAGCTACTCCATATATGGTTTGACCAATCGGTTGTGCGCACATTGAGAGAGAAATCATCACTGCAATTACTTTTCCAACAAGATCTGGCGGCGTTTTAATTTGAACTGCTGCAATCATTTGTACACTGAACATTGTGGCAAGTGCCATGATGATAAAACTTGATGCTGTAATTACCGCATAACTTACCATGTTTGCCATGCCCAGTAGCAGTGGAATCGCCATGACCCCCACAAATAAGCTGCAAAGAAACATCAAAATGTGTGAAATTGTAAGTTTTAGTTTTTTGCTGAATACAGCGGTGAAGATTCCCCCGCAAAGTCCGCCAAGTGCCATGATTCCCTGTGAAAACCCAAGCAGCTCATCACTGATTTTAAGTGTGCTAATAATTAGAATAGGCATGCCAACAATCAGCATTGATGATAGCACCAGATTGAAAATCGTAGCCAGACCAATAATTTTAATGAGGACTGGTTTTTCTTTTTTCATATAACTTGTGCTGTCAAGAAAGTCACTTTTTATAATTGCAGATAATTTCATTTCATTATTTCTTTTCTCAAAGGGTATGTGTATAAAAAGCTCCATTATAGCAGAGGAGACAAAGCAAGCAATACTAATGAGAAGTATGGGTACAATGCCAAAAGCACCAAATAGCATGCCACCAATAATAGGTCCTAAAAGCCCTGCCAGTGCACCTACTTGATTGACAACCGCACCTGCTGATAAAATTTTATCTCCTGAAACCAACAATGGAATACTTGCTTGCACCGTTGGCTGATAGGTGCCACTAATGCCATAAAGCAACATTAAAACAGCAATAAACAGCGGAACTATGGGCAGTTTTCCAAGAGCCATAAAGAACAGAAAAACAATGCTGGCCGTTAAAAAATCAAGTGTCACCATGATGTTTCGCTTGTTCACTCTGTCGGCCAAAATACCTCCCAAAAATGAGAGAAAAATCATGGGAAGAAAGGAGGACGCTGTTACAATTCCAAAAAGAGATGCTGAGCCTGTTTCTCTCAAAAGATATAGAGGAAGCGCAAATCTCAATATTGCATTACCAAACATTGAAATGATTTGCCCGATTACTACAAGTGTAAAGTTCCTATTAAACAGTTTTGTTTGTTCCATATTATAATGCCTCCATCTTATTTACTTTTGACAACAGCTCTATAAATACTGCAAGACCTAATGCCAATAAAACAACCATTCCTATTAGCCTGATTTGCAAAGAATTTTCAGGTATAAACGACATCATATTGCCAAATGGAATAATTAACAGAAAGGATGTTACTACAGTAGCTACCAACGACTTCCTCCAAAACCCTATACGCATTGCTATAAGACCTATTGAAGCGGCCAGCAGTGCTGAAACTCCCGTTGTAACAAGCAGGTTTGGCCACATTTCACCTGTAAACATATTGGGTAAAATGTGAAAAGTATTTGAGAAAAAAGCAAATATACTGATTGCAACAATATTACATATAGCTACTGCAATGGCAGTAAAGCAAAACACAAAGCTGCATTTTGCAAAGAGAATTTTGCTTCGCTTTATTGGGTATGAGAACAATAGAATTGCTCTTTTCCCAGTATATTCTTCAACTGTAAATTTAGCGTGCATGATAGCAGATAAGACACCGAATGCAGCAACAAACACTATGGAAATCAAAGATATAAAATTATTCCATTGGCTAAACATACTCAAATCTGTAGGCAGGGAAACGCCACCTCTAATTTGGATCATCTGTTGTGATTGTTCAATTTGTGGTATATAGGCTGTTAAAAAGCAAAATCCAAATCCAAAAATTAAGATAAGAAAGGATGCCACAATGTAAGAACTAATTTTATTTTTTTCAAGTTCTAATTTTATAAGTTTTATCATTATAATTTTTCTCCTCTCATTTTTTCAATGAAGAAATCTTCAAGATTGTTTTCATGCTCTGCAATTAAGTCCTTCACATTAGCTTCAAGGGTTAACGTTCCATTTGCAATGACCGCAACTCTTTCAACGGTTTGTATAACTTCGCTTAAAATATGGCTTGAAAGTAAAATTGTAACACCCTGGTTTTTAAGAGAAACAAATAAATCTCTCATTTCCTTAATTGCAACAGGATCAAGTCCATTAATGGGCTCGTCAAGGAGCAATACCTTGGGATTATGTATCATACTTCTAGCAATGCCTAACCGCTGCCGCATGCCAAGAGAAAATTTTGATACTGGCTTATCACCCACATCACCAAGGCCAACACGTTCAAGGGATTTATATATATCTGCATCTATCCCCATATATCTAAGATGAATGGACAAATTTTTGGCAGCATTTAGATGCTCATAAAAATATGGCACCTCAATAAGACTACCGATGTTACGGAGTACCTGGTGTCGTTGGGTCCAAGCATTTTCAGCTAGAACATATGCACCACCCTCAGTTGGCTCAAGCAATCCGGCCATAAGCTTTAAGAGGGTTGTTTTTCCCGCTCCATTTACGCCTAATATGCCATAAATCTCACCCTTCTTAACTTTCATTTCCAGACGATTTAATACGGACTTGCCATAAAATTCCTTACATAGTCTGTTTGTATGCACTGCAAATTGATGTTCCATAAATTTCTCCTTATTCATATACCGACGTTCGGTATGTGTTTTGCTAAAAATATTCTGCCCCCTGAGGAGCAGTTATTTTTTAACCATTGTAGCGACTACTGTACTCAACATATTGTAAGATAGTCTCTGTATCTAAAATATCAATTCCTATTCCATTTAAAAGCACACTGAAAAATTCCATTTTCCTATGCATTTCTTCAGGTGTAGATTTTGCAATGGCAGGGTTCACCCAAATGTTCATTAGCGTGATGATCACCTCAGCGAGCTCTTTTGGATAAGCAGTTTTAATTGAACCATCACTTATTCCCTCCTTGATGATGGGTTCAATATAGCATGGGACAATTAATTCATAGATTTCTATAACTTGTTTCATCACAAATTTTGGATCACCCATAATTTTGTCTGTCATTGCTATAATCGCATTACTACCTGGATTAGCGTATCCGCCTTTAATCATTGTTTTTAGCTTTTCATAGCCAGTCATTGTCTTGTCATCCCGGAGTTTATTGAAATAAGCCGTGTTTTCATTACCAATTTTCTCACATACTGATTGAAAAATTTCCTCCTTGGATTTAAAATGATGATAGATTGCCCCCTTGGAAAGCCCCCCTAAATTGTTGATAATATCTTGAATTGAAGTGCGTTCATAACCTTTTTCTATAAAGAGCTTTAAGGATTCCTCTAAAATTAGGTTCACTGTTTCTTCTGGATATTTATTTCGTGCCATACAGCATCCACCTCCATACATACCGTTGGTATCTATGTTATCATTGATGATTTTTCTTGTCAAGCATCAACATACTATTAATCCAAATATAATAAACTATAGTATTTCTCATTCATATGGTTCTATGAGATTTATAGATTGCACCTAATAAGAAATTATTCTTTTTCTGCTGCAAACATTTCTGCATAAATACCTTGATTTTTAATCAAACTCTCATGATTACCGCACTCCATTATAGTTCCACCTGAAATAACAATGATTTTATCGAATCGCTTAACTAAATTTGCTTTATGTGATACTAATATACATGGAATTGATTTTTTTAAGATATTGTCAATTATTTTAGTTTCTGATAAAGAGTCAAGGGCACTGGTTGGTTCATCTAATAGTAGCATCTTAGTGTTTCTAAATAATATTCTGGCTAGTATTATTTTTTGTTTCTGACCTCCAGATAAATTCATTCCTTGATCTGATATCGTAGTAGATAATCCCATTGGTAATTCTTTTATCAATGTATCTAAAGTTGAATCATAAATAACTTGTTGTAAAAAATCAGAATCATAATTTTCTTCTCCAAGGGTAATATTGTAAAGAATACTCTCATTAAATATAATAGGATTTTGATTAACCATTCCTATAGCATCTTTAATAGCCTCTTTAGAGTATTTATCTATAGTTACATTATTAATATAGACCTCACCTTCAGTAGGTTCTAATAAATTATCGAGAATTTTTAATAATGTACTCTTCCCAGAACCACTTGAACCTACCACAGCAATTTTATCATTTTTATCGATGGATAGATTAATGTCATTTAATATTAGCCCATCAAATATTGAATGTTTAAAAGATATATTTTCTAACCTATAAGAATCAATGTGATCAATTGTTTCTAGCATGTGTGTATCTGAATTAAGCTGTTTTGTAGAGTTTATAGCAAATATTTCATTTATCTTTTTAAACTGTATCTTAATAACAGTCATCTGTATAAATGTACTCATAACCCCATTCAAGGGTGAGAGAAAAGATTGAGACAAAGTTATAAACCCTATTAATTTTCCAAGGGTTATTGAAAATACTCCTTGTCCATAAATTAATGTTGTACCAATCAATATTAAAATAATAGGAGTAAAGTAATATATTGAACTTATAAAACTACCTAAGACAGAAATTTTTATATCCTTCTTTAAAGTAAGATCCCGTTCTAGCTTGAATTTTTCTGACCATCTCTTTAGAAAAATATTTTCTAGGTTTAGAGATTTTATTGTTTCCATTCCTTCAAAAAGTTCAATAATAATATTTTGAGTTTGATTCTGCAAAATCATTTCTTTGCTATTAAAATTAAATAGCATTTTTGTGTAAAATAAGGATGAAAAAATAATAATAGCACCTATTCCAACAGTTATGAAAGTAAGAATTGGAGAATAAGAATACATTATAAAGAGATATACAACTACTAAAATAATTTCAATTATTGATTTTAAAAATTGTTGGCTTAGTAATTGCTGAATGTAACTTATTAAATTTGCTCGATAAATCCAATCACCAGAGGCACGATTTATAAAATACTTAAATTGGATTTCTGAAATCTTCTTAATTAGCTTATCTATCATTTTTCCATTAAAGTTGTATTTTAATTCTGCCAACAATAAGTCATTTAAAAATTGCATCAGAGTATAAATTATAAAAATTATAATAAACCCAGGCACTATTAATAAAGTTCTTTGAAGTAGTGATCTTACAGCATTATTGCCATCAATGAGAAGTCTAATAAAGGTAGGCACAATTATTGAAAATAACTGTAAAATTATCATTGATACAAGTAAGAATATTAGTGATTTTTTTTGCTTCACAAAGAAATTCATAATGATTTTTTGCAAAGTCTCTACATGTGATTGTTTCTGTTTTTTCCCTGTATCAATAATCATATCAGTTGGTTCAAAACTAAGAATAACCTGGCTAAATGATTCTTCAAATTCCATTTTTGAAACCTTCAAAACTCCCTTATCAGGATCAAATAATGTTACTTTATTTTTAATACTTTTAACCACAACAAAATGATTATTATTCCATAGAATAATAATTGGATGTTTAATTTTTGACGACATCAAATCATCTGAGTTAATTTTATAGGCTTTACCTTTTATCCCATGATCAGATATGATCTCAATTAAATTGTATAGACTCAAACCTCCCCTAGGAACCCCATAATGATCCCTTATTTCATTTAATGTAGATTTAATGCCCCAATAATTTAATATCATTGTTATACAAGCAATACCACATTCACTATGTTCAGATTGTTCTACTAAACTTAACTTTCCCATATTTGTGTCCATCCCTTTCCATTAACTTAAAGAGCTAAATAAATAAAAAAGTACCCTTATTTATTTAAAAATTATGGTTGTATTATCCCAAATATATGTAAAATTGTCAATGTAATCTTCTTTTCCTGCAAGTAATATATACTGTACTTTTTACATGTTGAGCATTTGTTAAAAATTAAACATTTCTCTGATGAAAAATAAATTATTTAATTTAGAAGATTTATATGGCTATTATTTAGAAAATCTTGTAAATACAATAATCCAATTTTAATATACCATATTATATATAAAAACAAAAATGTAAAATATTAAATAATATGTAAACAATATTGAAATTATAAAACCTTCGTGATATATTTAACATGTAAATTCAAAAGTACATGCATGTTAGATGAATTTAACAAATTAAAGGGGGGGAACTAAAAATGCAAAAAATATCAAATGAAATTTGTGGAAAGAGCTTAAGGGAAATGTCACAAAATGAAATGCAAGATATATATGGTGCTTCATCTGAAACAAATGGTACACCAGCTACTGTTGTTAGTGCAATATCAAAATTTGTAACAAAAAGCTCAAAGGCGTGCATATCTGCATCTGCATCTGCTATAAGTGGTATTCTTTCATATAACAAAGACTGCTTAGGCTAATAAAAAATAAGGAGACTGGTTATGGAAATGAAACAAGATAAAATTGTTGGAAAGAGCTTAAAAGAATTGTCAGAAAAAGAATTAATGGACGTTTATGGTGGACGTGGAATGTCAGAACCTCAATCTACCATGGTATGCTCTGCATTAATAACTTTTGTAGGCTCATACCTTGGTTCTGCAGTGACTAAATGCGGTAAGGACAATAAATAATAATTAAAATATAGAACAATCATAAGTAAGAGGTGTTGGCTCACCATCACCTCTTACTTATGTAATAATATAAAATTTATAACTAAATAAAAGTACCCACTTTTAGCATTGTGTAGGTTGTGGAAGTACGTAACTAAATAGGTAAGGAGAAAATATTATGTACTATAATTTTTATAATGCACTTACTATAAAAGAAAGATATTCAATAATAGAAAATCAATTAAAATATAAAAATAACTTTAATAAAGAGGCTTTTATGCTTTGGCGAAATGATATGTCTATATTAAGTAATGCTGAATTTTCAAAGATGCTAGAAGTAAATAAGTATAATCAAAATATTTTTTCATTTGCTGTTGAGAAAAACCCAAATCAGGAATTAAAAGAATTATACATAGACTATACAAAAAATTCTGATTGGTATAATAAGCTCATTGAAATACATGAATTATCCAACTCATGTATTGATTTTGATAACACAAAACTTTCATATTTATTAAGATATTATATAATATATGCTGATAAAGAAATCAGAAGTAAGCTTAAACCAGAAATAATCAAATTTATTAAACAAGAATCAATTCAGTCTATTCTATTATCCTTTTTTTCACAAATTAGTGACATAGGAATAAAGGCTATTACCCTTGAAATTAATATGCAAAGAGAAAAAGGCCTTCTTCTTGGAGATACTACTGAGGACAGATATAAATATTTTATTAGCAAATATGAAAATGCAGAAGACATTCTCAATTTCTTTAACAAATATCCAGTATTAGCTCGTGTTCTTGTAGAAATGACCACAATGTTTATTAAGAATACCATTGAAGTATTTGACCATATTAATGAAGATAAAATAAAACTACAGAGACATTTTCATATAGATGAAAAAGATTTTATTATTGATACAATATATTACGGACTCGGTGATTCGCATAATGGAAATAAAACCGTAATGACATTAGGTTTTGAAAATAATAGAAAGATATTGTACAAGCCAAAGAATTTACATGTAAATATTGCATTTTCTAAGTTATGTGATTATCTTAACCATAGAGCTCCAATTCTACCTTTGAAAACTGTAAATTCTCTTGCTGTCAATGATCATGGCTATGAAGACTTTATTGATCATATAGATTGCCAATCAGAAGAGGAAGTAAAAAGATATTATATAAGATTTGGTTATTTATTAGGTCTTATGTATCTTCTTAACGGTACTGATATGCATATGGAAAATTTAATTGCCCATGGCGAACATCCAGTTATTATTGACTTAGAAACAATAGTGCAGCAACCTACATTATTCAATGGTAAGGATAATGATAAAACTACACAGCTAATCAAACAAAAGGTATTTGAAAATATTGATAGAATAATGCTATTAACTAGCAGACTTAAAAATAGTGATAACAGTAAGGGAATAGATATTAGTGCTTTATCTGGAGCGGAGAAAACTCTTGATGAAAAGGTACTACAAATCACTAATCTTAATACCGATGAGATTAGATTTGTAGAAGAAACTGCTGTACTACCAGGAAGCCAAAATCTCCCACTAAAACAGATTGATTTTAAAAAATATAAAAATAACGTAATTGATGGCTTTACTACTATATGTAATTATTTTATAAATAATAGAGAAGAAATTTTAAATTCAGATGTATTTAAAAGCTTTAAAGGGTTAAAGGTAAGGCAATTATTACGAAATACTAATCAATATGCCAAGATATTGGGTCACTCCTATCATCCTGATTTTTTATCTGATATGTTAGATAGAGAAAAAATATTAGAAAACATGTGGAGTATTGAATTTAACAATCCAACATTTATTATTAGTGAAATTGAAGATATGATGTTTAATGATGTTCCCTATTTTTCTTATTACACCCATGGATTAGAAATATATAGCTCAAATAGAAATCTAGGAGAGTTTACTTCAAAAACTTCATATGAGTATCTTATAGAGCATATTCTAAGGATTAATAATGAAGATATCTTGAAACAAGTTTCCTTAATAGAATTAGCATATGGAAACTATGATATACCAAATAAAATTAAGGAATATGAAATGACAGTACAATCCTTTAAAGAAAATTCATCAACTGAAAATACTTTCTTAGAATGTGCTATTAATCTTAGCAAAAAAATATTATCTGAGCGCATTAAAAGTGAGGATCTCCTTCTATGGATGACAGTAAACACAAGTAAATATGAAGAAGATTCCTATAATGTTATATCGGCAGACTTTTATGATGGTGTTTATGGAATTGCATTAGCTATGTACTATTTATATAAAGTAACAAATGAGACCAAATACTATAGCTATTTTGAAAAAATAATTGATGAGTGTAATACGGAAGATCAAATAATATATGTTGAAAAAAATATTGGATATACCAGCACCTTTAGTTTTATACACATGGCATCCTTCTTAGAAAAAGGAGACTTACAAAAAAGTAAAATTAAAGGTTATATAAATAAGTATTTAAAAAAATTAGAAAATAATATTGAAATTGATGTTGATTATCTTAATGGAGCAACTTCCCTTGTAAATTCTTTAATTAGATTATATGATAACTCTCATGATACAACATACTTATCCCATATTATCACCTATGCTGAAAAAATATTAGCATGCTTTAAAAAAGATGAGGTAAAGGATTTTCAAGCTGGTTTTGCACATGGCTTAGGACCTATTTCTTTAATATTCTATAAATTGTATAGTATTACAAAGTCAATAAAGTACCTTAATTTTGCAGCCGATATATTAGATAAGGACAAGCATCTCTACTCCAATTATGAAGAAATGCCACTATCATGGTGTAGAGGTTTAACTGGTCTGGCAATTTCTCGTATTGAAATTTGCAAAACTATGAAAAAAGCAAATTTAGATTATACTGAAGTTTTAGAAGAAATTGAAAAAATCAATGACTATGTTATGAAGTCAGCCATGTTCCAAAATGATTGTTTATGCCATGGTAATTCAGGTTTAGTGGAATATTTCTTGACTAGGTATTCTTTAACATGGAATTTACATGATTATGACATGGCAAAAACAATAATGAACAAGATTATAACAACCCAAAAGGCAAAGGGTAAATTCCATTTGAAACAACTTGAGCATATTTCTTCAATAGGATTATTCACTGGAGAAACTGGTATTTTGTTTGAGCTAATTCGTTTGATTAATCCTGAAATTGTTCCTTCAGTATTAAGTTAGAGAGGTGATATTATATGAAAAATATAGTAACACTAATAGGTACACGTAATTTAAATACTCGGACCTATAAATATGTTGAAGAGATTTTCAATGAACTCAATGTAGAAGGCGAATACAATAATACTATTTTAAACCCAACAAAATATTGCCTTAATCCTTGCTCAGGATGTAAAAATTGTTTTAGTAATGGTATTTGTATTTTAGATAATCTTAAGGATGATAAAGGTAGTGAACTTAAACAACTACTTTTATCTGCTGATTTAATAATTATTAGTTCACCGGTGTATGCCCATAATGTAACCTCTGATGTTAAAGTAATTTTTGACAGACTTTCTTATTGGTTGCACATTTTTAAATTGTTAGGAAAGCCAGTTATAATACTAACCACAACAGACACAAATGGTGAAAGCTTTGTTAATGATTATTTAACTAAAATGTTTCAGTATATGGGAGCAGTAATTATTTCAAATGAAACTTTCTTTGCATATGATACACAAGAGGAGATTTTTCATAAGCTCCAATCAATAAGAAGTATCATAAAAGATGCTCTTGAAGGAAATATTGTTTTAGAATCCTCTCCAATGCAAGAGGCTATGTTTCAACAATTAAAGTATACTTATTTGTTTTTCCCTAAAGAACATTACGAATATAAATATTGGGATAGTCACGGATATTTTAATGCAAACAGTTTTTCAGAACTTTTAGTTAAGGATAACAGCCATAATGAATAAATTTTTCAACTATACAAGTTTTCTTTTAACATTAATATTATTAAATTTAATTAGTTTTTTTCTACGGATAACAATAATAAATGAAATAACCCTTTACTATTTGTTATTTTTAATCGCCGTTACTTTCCACGAACTTGGACATTTTGCTTTTGGTAAAATCATAGGAATGAAGCTGAAATCACTTTATGCTGGGCCTATAAAAATTTGTATTGTGAATAACAAGGTTAAACTTAAAGAAAATAGCATTTTTGCCTTAAGTAATGGCTTATGTCAAATGTTTAAATGCATTGATAAGAACCAGGTATCAAGGAATTTTTCACTCTATTATTTAGGGGGCATATTTACCAATTTATTATTATTTATTCCTGCCATTCTTATAAGTAGAATAGAAACTGAATTTTACTTTAAAACAGTTATTACCACCTTTGGTATAATGAATTTTGTTATTGCATTAGCAACATCACTGCCCTTTGAAGGAAACGATGGATGGATGGCACTTTTATTACTAAAAAATGATAAGGGCATTAAAAATAAAGTTTGGCTTCAAAATATATATTTAAGTGATATTGATGCTAGTGAGTTAACAGAGGATGAAATAGATAATTTATTTCAAGTATTTAATAACCATAAAGATATAAGTGATATTTTTACTTGCGGTAGCCTATTAGCATTACACTATATAAAAAAAAGTAATTATGACTTAGGGAAAGATTACTTTATAGAAATTATTAACATTATGAAAAAGCAAAATAAAACTAACAGGATGGAAGCAAAGAGTTATATTGAAGTCATAGATTTTCAATTAAAATTGCTTACTTTACTAGAGGAAAATATAGATATAGAAAACTTCAATGATTTTGACAAATCACAATTAATAAAAACAGCAAAAGAATATCAAAGAGCGACTATAGACAATCGATTTAGAGAGTACATTGATACTATTCTGTATAGGATAAGGTAGCTTTAGAGACTCTATTGTATAAGCCAATGATAATTTTATATCATTGGCTTAATTTCAGTCTTTTAAATCTATTCCAGGAATCGTAGTAATAAAGTGTGAAATTATTTCTGTAAATAGCTTTCCATGATAATGATTTTAAAGGCATGGTGATTATCATATAATCCCATGCCTTTACTCCAATTTCTCTATTTAAGCTTATTAAATACAATACAAATAAAATAAATACTTCTACTTATTTATATCATTTGTTATACTTTAGTAAGCTTAAAATACTCTTCTAATTCCTCCACGGAATCTATATCAAAAATATCCATACCAATTCTATCAATGGTATTAATGGGTAAATTCATTATCTTATTCTCATACTCTGCTGGTAGATTTTTAAACTTCTTTAATAATTGCTTAATTAACAGTTCTGCTTTGCCTTTATTAATTCCTTTTTCTATTCCCTTTTCCATGCCCCTCTTTTCAACCTCTGGATCATATAATGTTTTTGTCATTCTATTCACTTCATTTTCTAAAATTTCATCCTTAATAAAATTTCTATTTAAGTTAAACTGACCTCATCTACATTAAAGTTTTCTTCAAAGACTCCATTTAATAGGTTAATTAAAACCTTATTAGAGGTGGAAAACAAAAACTTTAATACCTAATCTAGTTTAACTTTTTCCTTTGTTGATTCCAAGTTTGCACCATCCTTTATGATTAAATTATATATTAAAAAGAGCTCAAATTAAATATATTTTATAGCTATATATTAATTATAAACACAAACATTTGTTCTTATTCATTTCAATCCGTTATTTCTACAGTTTTTCAATAGGTTCCATAGCTCATCCTATAATTAGTTCTGTAAATGGCGTTGATACTGTTGATACTAATGCTGTAGTAGGTATCTCCTATCTAAGAGAATATTTGTAATATATTTCATCACATGTTATAATGCTGTTTATAAGTACATAATGGAAAAGGAGTTAATCAATGAGAATAAACAAGCCTAGAATTGCTAATAAAAAACGTTTAACACTTTTCATTATTCTGACATGTGTTGTGTTTTTTATCTTTATACATACAAGCCCAGTAAGAGTGGCAAAGAATTATTTTTTTTGGCATAGTTCTTGCGGTGCGTCAATGGTAAAACCAGTAGAAGTAGAATATAGGAATAATAATTTAGATGCCTCAGTGTATTTACAATACAAGGATAATTTTGAACATTATAGATCTTCTAATGCTCGGGCTTCACTGGGAACATATAAAAGTAAATTTGGATTATGGTTCGTTACACCAAATAGTGTATGTGAATAAAAGGGGGCGTCGCAAAAT
>NZ_DLNT01000053.1:36568-44708 GCF_002477055.1 Clostridium sp. UBA7503 | reverse complement strand
GACTTAGGGTACATTTTAAAAGGTTCCATGTTTTTTTTCTTATTTCATTGAGTCTATTGAACCTAAAACCGTTGTAATTTTATCTTCTACTAATTGCTGCAGATTAGTTCTTGCTACTCCAAGATATTTTCTTGGGTCAAACTCACTTGGTTTATCTGCAAATACTTTTCTACAAGAACCTGTAACACAAAGTCTTAGGTCTGTATCCATGTTAATTTTGCAAACAGCCATAGATGAAGCTTTTCTTAGCATTTCTACAGGTACTCCCTTAGCACCTTTTATGTCTCCACCATTTTCATTGCACATTTCAACATATTTTGGATCTACAGCAGAAGCACCGTGAAGAACTATTGGATATTTTTCAAAGCCAACTTCTTCTAATTTTCTTGTTATTGTTTCAAGCCTTTCAAAGTCAAGTTTAGCTTCGCCTTTAAATTTGTATGCACCGTGGCTTGTTCCAATAGCTATTGCTAATGAATCAACACCAGTTCTCTTAACAAAGTCAACTGCTTGGTCTGGATCAGTGTAAGTAGCATCTTTAGCAGATACATTTACATCATCTTCAACTCCAGCAAGTTTACCGAGTTCAGCTTCTACAACAACTCCATGTGCATGAGCATATTCTACAACTTCTTTTGTAAGTCTTACATTTTCTTCATAATCATAGTGAGAACCATCAAACATAACAGAGGTAAATCCATTGTCTATACACTCTTTACAAAGTTCAAAAGAATCACCGTGGTCTAGGTGAAGAGCTACATCAACTCCACTTTCCTCAACAGCAGCAAGTACCATATGTCTTAAATAAGCTGGTCGCATATATTTTATAGCTCCACTAGAGCATTGAAGTATTACAGCAGAGTTTTGAGCTTTAGCTCCATCTACAATTCCCTGAATTATCTCCATATTGTTAATATTAAAAGCTCCTATAGCATATTTGCCTTCGAAAGCCTTTTTAAACATTTCTTTAGTAGTTACTAATGCCATAACATTATTCCACCCTTCTATTTATAAGATTAAGTCTATAATTTTATTATAGTTCAATCTTTAGTTAAATGCTATATAGAAAACCACATTTTGAAATCGTAACCAAAAACTTATCAAAAAATATTTCCTATTGATATAGATTCTAATTCTTTTACTTGGTTAATTAGAGTTTTTACTACATGAATAGATGAAAGAGCTTCATCTTTATTTTTGCATTTGGAATATTGACTAAGCTTTATAATTTCACTATAAATGTTATCAAAGTCTGTATGATTTAAAAATAAAGTTAAGTTTGCCACGTGTCCTTCATAGATGTTTAACAATTCAAAAGACAACATATAGCTTTCATCCCAATTATCATTTACTATGTTTTCTTCTATTTCTGATGAAACATCTAAAAGCTTATCACAAGTTAATACTATATATTTGCTGGCAAAAAAAAGAATGAATATCATTAGAAAGAAGATGATGCATGTTGCTATCATGTTTTTCATTGTATAGGAACTCCTCCTTAACTTTCTTTTTCATTATCACTAACATTAGTTTTATTTTTAAGTTGAAAGTAGAATTTATGGTTATTTGAATAAACTATTGCAATGAGCACATCTTTACAACTTTTAATATTATTTTTAGCGAGTTTTTCTTCTAACCAATAATTATCCTTTTCAATAGACTTAAGATTAGCCTTGTTTATAACACCATCTAATATTACTGGCATGGGAATAGGCTCATCTTCTACTTTTATGTTAAAATCTTCCCTTGTAGGTGGTTCATAGTATTTGTAAGGAATAATTGATAGGGAACCATCGGTTTCTAAAATTGCATAATGTATTTCTTGTAAATTAAAATAACCATTTTGTCTAAGCTCACCTAAAAGGTCATCAAGATTATATCTAACTTGCTTTAATTCCTTCATATTTACTAATCCATCTTTTATAAGTATACTAGGTTGACCGTTTAGTATAGAGCGAATGTGCTCACTTTTTAGCTCTAAAAAGGAAGTCATTACTTGAAGAAAAACTAAAGTAGTTATAGGAACTATAGCATATATTAGCGGAATTCGGTTATCGCCCATAGGTAGAGTTGCAAGTTCAGAAATCATTAGTGCAACTACAAAATCTACAGGTTCTAACTGCCCAAGCTGCCTTTTACCCATAACTCGCATAATGAAAATTAAATAAACATATAGTATAACTGTTCTAATTATAAGTATAAACATAAATATCACCTATATTTCTAATATAATGATAAATATAGTATGCACAGAATATAATAAATTATTTGTGGTTTGTTGGTTTCACATTTACAATTATGTAATATAATAAGTAATACAAATATATAATATCATTTAAGTTTAAATTTTATTAAGATTATGATTTTACTAGTTAATTAAGGGATCAGGAAATAATATATGATAACTAAATAATTATAATAGAGGTGAGGTTATGGATAAAATCAAGATAAGAATAGAAGAAAGAATCATAGAAGTTCATAGAGGAATAACGTGTTATAATCTGATAAAAAGATATGGCAATGATAATAAAGTACCTATAGTTTTGGTTAAAGTGGATGGTAAACTTAGGGAGTTATCAACTGTTCTTGAGAAGGATTGTCATATAGAATTTGTTGATATTACAGATAAACAAGGAATGCTGTGTTATATAAGGAGTTTACAATTTGTTTTAATAAAAGCTACCAATGATTTATTTCCAGATAGTAAAATAACCATAGAACATTCTTTAAGTAAAGGATTATTTGGTGAAATATATAAAGACATGCATCTAAGTATAGATGATGTATATGCCATAAAAAAGAGAATGCTTGAGATAATAGATGCTAACATGGAAATTGAAAAGAAAAGTTATAGTAAGGAAGATGCTATAGATTTATTTAGAGAAGTTGGCATGTATGATAAGGTTAGTGTCTTTAAAAATGTAAATGAGAGTAGCATAATAATTTATAAGTTGGGTGAAGAAATTGGTTATTTTTATGGACCAATGATACCTAATACAGATATACTAAAATATTTTGATTTAATTTACTATGATCCAGGGTTTATTCTAAGATTTCCAACTCAAGAAGAGCCAGCTAAAATTCCACGATTTGAAAAACATAGGAAGTTAGCAAAGATATTCTATGAAGCTGAAAAATGGGGGGATGTACTAAATATAGCCCATGTAGGTGCTTTAAATGATGAGATAGAACATGGAGATATTGTGACTTTAGTACGAGTTGCAGAAGCTTTGCATGAAAAGAAGATAGCTAATATTGCTGATAAAATAAAGAAAAATCGTGATATAAAGTTAATATTAATAGCTGGACCATCATCTTCAGGAAAAACTACATTTTGTAAGAGGTTGGGAATTCAAATGAGAGTTAATGGATTAATTCCAGTACCAATATCATTAGATGACTATTTTATAGATAGAGAGCTTACTCCAAAGGATGAATTTGGAGAATATGATTTTGAAAGTGTAACTGCATTGGATTTAAAGCTATTCAATGAACAACTAAAAATGCTTTTAAATGGAGAAGAAGTTGAGCTTCCAACCTTTAATTTTATAACAGGTAAAAGAGAGTGGTTAGGAAATAAAGTGAAGCTTCCAGATAGGGGAGTAATAGTAATTGAGGGAATACATGGCCTAAATGAAGTACTAACAGCTTCAATTTCTCATAATCATAAATTTAAAGTTTATATTAGTCCATTAACTCAAATAAATATGGATGCTCATAATAGAATAGCAACAACGGATGTAAGAATGATTAGAAGAATAGTTAGAGATTATTTATCAAGAGGATATGATGTAGAATATACACTGAAAATGTGGGCATCTATAAGACGAGGAGAAGATAAGAATATATTTCCTTATCAAGAAGATGCAGATGTAATGTTTAATTCAGCACTTATATATGAGTTAGCAGTTTTAAAGAAATATGCATTAGAACAACTATATAAAGTTGAACCAGAAAGTTCAGTCTACAACGAAGCAAGAAGACTTATCGAATTTTTACATTTTTTTAAAGAAGTAGATAGGGATGTTGTTCCAACAAATTCTTTAATTAGAGAATTTATAGGGGGAAGTTGTTTTTATCAATATTAAATTAAAAATGAATATTAATTAAATAGAACTCGGTAATAATGGGATACAAAAAAACTATTACCGAGCTCTATTTATATCGAAAAAATATATATTGTCAATAAGTTTTATGATATAAATATTATAGATATATTTTTACATAATTCTTATTTAAAAGTTACATATTTTTAATCTTTAACTAATGGTACTATATAAAATGGATATACTAAGTAATAACTATTAATTCAGGAGTCAATTAAATATTAAACCTTAGTATATTCTATAGTGATATTTTATAGGAGGAAATTATGAAAAGTTATAGCGTGTTTGACATTCTTGGTCCTATAATGATTGGACCTTCAAGCTCACATACAGCAGGAGCTGCAAGGCTTGCAAAATTAGCTGCAAAGATTGCAGAGGATGATGTTAGGGAAGTTAAATTTTTACTCCATGGCTCCTTTGGAAAAACTTATAAAGGCCATGGTACAGATAGGGCACTAGTAGCAGGAATCCTAGGAATGGATCCGTGGGATTATAGATTAAAAGAATCTTTTACTATTGCAGAAGAGAAAGGTGTAAAATTTACCTTTGAAGAAACGGATCTAGGTGATGTACATCCTAATACGGTTAAATTTGTAATGAAGGACTCTAAAGGTATAGAAACCACTGTTACAGGTTCATCCATAGGAGGAGGAAATATTGTTATATTCGAATTAGATGGACAAAGTATCCATTTTACAGGAGAATATCCAACTATTATAATTACTCATCTCGATGTACCAGGAATGATATATAATGTTAGTAATCTTTTATTTAATGAAAATATAAATATAGCTTCAATGAATGTATATAGAAAAGCTAAGGGATTAGAAGCTTCAACGGTGGTTGAAACTGATGGGATAGCAAATCATCATGTGGTAGATAAAATAAGAAAGATAGAAAATGTGAAAAATGTAGAGGAAATATTACCACCAATGAAAGGAGAGTAGCTTTAATGTTTTTATCAAAGGCAACAGAAATAATTGAATTATGTAATAAAGAGAGAATAACCATTGCAGAATATACTATAAGAGAGGAACTGGAATCTTCAGAAACTTCTAGGGAAAAATTAATAGAAATGATGAGAGAAAATCTAAAAGTTATGAAGTCTGCAACTCAAGAAGCTATGGATAAAGAGATTATATCTATAAGCGGTCTTATAGGTGGTGATGCAACTAAGATTAGAAAGTACTTCCAAGAAAAAGAAACCTTATGTGGTGATTTTATAGTTAAAGCTATGGCAAGAGCATTATCTTGTTCTGAGGTTAATGCGGCTATGGGAAGAATAGTAGCAGCACCTACTGCAGGGAGTTGCGGTATTATACCTGCAGCTATTATTACAGCAGGAGAGAAATTAAATAAAACTGATGATGAAATGATAACTGCTTTATTTACAGCTTCGGGGGTTGGAATTTTAATTGCTAAAAATGCAACGCTAGCAGGTGCTGAAGGTGGATGTCAAGCAGAATGTGGTAGTGCAGCTGCTATGGCTGCAGCTGCCATTGTAGAAATGATGGGAGGAACTCCTAAAATGGCCTTTGATGCAGGGGCTATGGTAATAAAAAATGTGGAGGGCTTGGTTTGTGATCCAATAGCAGGTTTAGTTGAGATACCATGCGCTAAAAGAAATGTAGCAGGAGCAGTAAGTGCCCTTACCATGGCAGACGTGGCAATGGCAGGTGTTGAGAGTAAAATTCCTTTTGATGATACAGTGATATCTATGTACAAAATAGGAAGAGCTTTGCCTAGTGAATTAAGAGAAACTGCATTAGGTGGTCTTGCGATAACTCCATGTGGTCAAAAGTTAAAAGAAAAAGTATTTTCTAATAAATAAAAAACTAAAATAAAGTATTTCACTACAGTTACACCTTTAGCAAAAATATAGGTGTAACTGTTTCTTTATGAAATGAATAGAGTAAATATATATCTATGTTATATTGTGGAGGAAAATATGAAAGACTTTAAGAAAAAAGATTTTATTGGAAAAGAGGAAGTAGTAACATTAACTATAGTATTAATCTCTATTGCACTACTTTTTATAAATATAGATTCTAACATAATTAATGTTATAATGTATTCATTAGTAATGATTCCTTTAGCTATTTTATTAGGAATGGGAACTTCAAAAATATCAGATTATATAGGTGAAAAAAGAGGCGGCCTGATTTCAGCGACAGCAGGTAATGTGCCAGAACTTATGATGGGACTTTGGTCTATAAAGTATGGTATGATTTCCATGGCAAAGGCAGGGCTCTTAGGGGCTGTTATTACAAATATGCTACTTGGTTTAGGAATTGCAGTATTTTGTGGTGGTATAAAATATAGAGAACAAAAATTTAATAAGATAATTGCACGTACAAATTTAAATATGTTATTTTTAGTTATGTTTACAATAATAATTGTATCCGCTTTAAATAGATACTCTATTGTTGACAATGGTAGTTTTCAAAAAATAAGTTTAATCATAGGTGTTGTATTGATATGCGTATATATATTAGGATTAATATTTTCCTTATATACCCATAGTAATTTATTTATATTAGATGAAGAAAAAATGTTACCTAAAAATGGGTATAAGAATGATGCTAGAAAAGTATTTGGGTTAATTATAATTGTAACTATACTTTTATATTTTATAAGTGAAAGGTTAGTTGGTGGTGTAAATGCCATTGTTGAAGAATATAAAATTTCACAAGAATTTTTAGGAATAATATTGATTCCACTTTTAGGCTCCTTTGGTGAAAATGCATCAAGCATAGTATGTGCTTTAGAAAATAAAATAGATGCTAGTCTAGAAACTGCCATAGGCTCTAGTATACAAATTACTATGTTTGTGATTCCTATATTAATTATTTGCTCTTCCTTTATGGGGTTCCAAGTAAATCTACTGTTTTCAACTTTTCAAATAGTAACCATGTCTATAGCAATGGGAATGTCTTATTTTGTGTTTCAAGATGGTAAGACCTATTGGTTTGAGGGAGCGTTACTTATAGCAGTATATTTAGTAGTTACTCTTTCATACTATTATGTTGTTTAGAGTATATTCATGATTAATATTAAAAGCGACTATTTTTTATAGTCGCTTTTAATATTACTATTTTATTTTTTCTTAATTTGAAAATGACTAACCATAAGGTATGAAAGCAATGTCATAAATACCATTGGAATTATTGATGGTATAGGTCTTACCGTAGAAAAAATCTCAAGTACAGCTAATAAACTACCAGCTATAGTTATAGGTATGCCAGTAAAAACATTATTAAATTCTGTACAATTATATCTAGCTAAACGAAAAGCTCCTGACACAGGGAATAATACTAATAAAATTTTACCTAGAAGTCCAAAATTACTAAATCCATATAGGGAAAAGGCTAAAATTGATGGAGCTACGCCAAATGAAACTAAGTCCGCTAGAGAATCAAGTTCTTTTCCCAGTTCACTATGAGTGTTTAAAAAACGTGCTACAGTACCATCGTATCTATCCAGGATTCCTCCTAATAAGATTAAAATTCCAGCTGTAGTAAAATCATTATTTATAGTAAATTGTATTGATAAAACTCCACAAATTAAGTTACCCAAAGTCATAGAATTTGGGATAATAGATTTATTCACACTATCACCTCTATTTTATTATATACATTTTGGTTACCATTGTAAAATATATATGCAGTGAAAATAAAAATTAATTGTTAAATATAAAAAAGTATGAATAAATTTTTAAATTTGAAAAAAGGTTTTTAAAATGGTAATATGATATAGATTAAGGTAAATAAAGTATTATATATAATTATAAATAATATTCATGGGCATAATTAAGTTATATTGTTTATAAATGATATAGGAGGAAATTATGAAAAGAGTTAAATTTATTTATAATCCTTACTCGGGAGAAAATTCAATAATAAACAACATTGATAAGGTAATCAAAATTCATCAACAGTATGGATATACTATAGAACCTTTTAGAATTAGTCATGATGCTGATATTAGAGATGCTCTCATTGAAATAGATGAAAGCTATAAGTATATACTTATAG
>NZ_DLNT01000053.1:24033-36533 GCF_002477055.1 Clostridium sp. UBA7503 | reverse complement strand
TAGGAGTGCCTAATGATATATCTGCTGCTTGTAAGCAAATTTTAGATGGGAAAGTCAAGCGTTTTGATCTTGGTAGAATAAATGATAAATACTTTGTAAATGTGGCTAGTGCAGGATTATTTACAGATATATCTCAAAAAACTGATAATAGTCTTAAAAATACAATGGGAAAGTTAGCTTATTATGTAAAAGCTGCAGAAGAAGTTAAAAATCTAAAAAAAATAGATGTTAAGATTACTTCTCCAGTAGTAAATTTTGAAGGTAAAATATATACTATACTAGTATTTAATGGTCAAACAGCAGGAAATATTAAATTTGCAGATTACTCAGAAGCAGATGATGGATTATTAGATGTGGTTGTTATAAAAAAGGAAATTTTAAAAAATGCTTTTAACAATTTAATTATTATGATGAGAAAAGGTCAAGTTGCTGATATGGATGGAATACTTTATTTCAAATGTAAAGAACTAACTATAGAGTGTAATGAGAATATAGTTACAGATATTGATGGAGAAAAAGGTCCTGATTTTCCACTTGAAATCACATGTGAACGTAGATCTATTAAAATAATAGGATATAAAGAGGAGTAATGTTTTCATAAAACATATAAAAAAGTAATATATATAAATATAATTATTATTTTGGAGTGTGGATTTTGAATATTTATATATATTTGTTTTTAATTTTAGCAATGATATTTTTAAGTTATGAGTCTGTAGCCTCAAGCATAAGGTATTGCCCTGTTAAAATAAAAGAAGTACTTACCATATCTTTTATCCTGATTATATTAAGAATAGTTAGCTTACTAGTGCTTCTTCTAGCAGACAACATGAAAAGTGTATACTTAATGAAGAATTTAGTGTTTTTAAACATTATATATATTCCTATAATTATATATACTTGTTTATATGTTTTTTATAGAAATACAAGGATGGATATAAAATGGTTTTATGGAATTTTTATTATAGGCATAGTTATTTATTTGATATGTATGTTTAAAGTGCCTATGGAGTATTATATATCATTATCCTATGGTTATAATGTTATTCTAAGTAATCTGTTACCATATAAAATATTATTGTGTATTAATGGATTATCGTTTTTTATGGGGGTAAAAAGCTTTAGGTATAAGCATAGTGTAAAGTGGGGGGCAGCATTAATTGGTATAGCTTCTCTAGTATTTGTAGGAACCACTGCAATAACATTACAAAGCAGTGAAAATATAGGTTATTTGCTAATCGGTGATTTATCATGGATGATTGTACTTTATGGAAGCATTAGAACTTTTAAACAGAGAATAGTAAAAGGCATAAGATAGATATAAAATAAAAGGCTATTTGAGATTTATGTTTAATTAAAATCTTAAATAGCCTTTATCAGTTAGATGAATGATAATAAGTTATTTTCTATAAGAAGTTTTCTTAACTCTTTTATTTGGGGTAGTATTTTTAGATGATTTTTTTAAATTAGTGTTGTTTACATTACTTTTTTCCTTATTATTAGGAGTTTGAGAAGACTTTCTTTTTATAATAGGATTAGTTGGAATTAGACAATTCTTACCGTTACCTATTAAATCTTCTCTATGACAACTAGTTAAAGCTGATTTAACTAGATTGTGATTTTCAGGGTTCCCAAATTGTAAAAGAGCTCTTTGCATATTTTTTTCCTTTTGACTTTTGGTTACATAAACTTTTTTATTAGTAAAAGGATTTATACCAGTATAATATATGGTAGTTGATAAACTACCTGGTGTAGGATAAAAGTCTTGAACTTGTTCTGGCATATGTCCCATGGATTTTATATATTGTCCTAGCTCTATGGCAGCATTTAAATCACTACCAGGGTGACTAGACATAAGATAGGGTACCACAAACTGTTTCTTTCCTAATTTTTTATTAATGGCATGATATTTTGTTATAAACCTTTCGTAAACATCTTTAGAAGGTTTACCCATTTCACAAAGTACCTTATCACTTATATGTTCAGGAGCTACTTTTAGTTGACCACTTATATGGTGTTCACATAGTTCATTAAAAAATTTTGGATTTTTATCGTATATTAGGTAATCATATCTGATACCAGAACGAATAAAAACTTTTTTTACCTTAGGTAAGGTTCTAACTTTTTTTAGAAGACTTAAATATTCAGTATGATCTACTATTAAGTTTTTACAAGGGGTAGGAAACATACACTGCCTATCCTTACAAACTCCATGTTCTATTTGTTTTTTACAAGCCCTCTGTCTAAAATTAGCTGTTGGACCACCAATATCATGTATATATCCTTTAAAGTCTTTATCCTCCGTTAAAAGTTTAGCTTCCGATACTATAGAATCTTGACTCCTATTTTGAATAACTCTACCTTGATGATAAGTTAGAGCACAAAAGGAACAGCTTCCATAACAACCTCTATGACTAGTTATAGAAAACTTAACTTCTTTAAGAGCAGGTATACCACCAGCTTCTTCATAAATAGGATGATAAGTTCTAGTATAGGGTAAATTATAAACCCTATCCATTTCCCTA
The DNA here is from genome assembly GCF_002477055.1 of Clostridium sp. UBA7503. NCBI lineage: Bacteria > Bacillati > Bacillota > Clostridia > Eubacteriales > Clostridiaceae > Clostridium > Clostridium sp. UBA7503. Next base: position 34,008 of record NZ_DLNT01000053.1, on the reverse strand, counting down.
GTACTTAAAGGTTTTTGAGGTGGATTCTGAACTACAAATCTATCACCATAAGGCTCTACTAAGGGCTTACCCCATACGGAGTCTTGTTCTCTAGAAGAAAGAAAATAGCTATTAGCATAAGCTTTTTTATCAGAAGTAATTTCGTCAAATGAAGGCAACAATATATAGTCTTTAATTTTATCTAATTTATTGGTCACGTAGGAAGTTCCCCTAACTGAAGTAATATGATTAATTGGTTTTCCATATCTTAATAAATTGGCAATTTCAACTATAGGTTTTTCACCCATACCATATATTAAAAGATCGGCCTTGGAATCAAGAATTATACTTTTTCTAATTTTATCATCCCAATAGTCATAGTGGGCAAATCTTCTAAGACTAGTTTCTATACCACCAATAATTATAGGTGTATCTTTATATGCTTCTCTAGCTCTGTTTGAATATACTATAACAGCTCTATTTGGTCTAAAACCACCCTTACCGCCAGGAGAATAAAGATCATCATGTCTTTTCTTTTTAGCAACAGTATAGTGGTTTACCATAGAATCTATATTTCCGGAGTTTATAAGAAAGCCATATTTAGGTTCACCAAGTTTTTTAAAGTCTTCACAAGAGTCCCAACTAGGTTGAGCTATAATTCCCACAGAAAAACCTTCGCTTTCCAAAAGTCTTCCAATTATAGCAGTTCCGAAGGATGGATGATCTATATATGCATCTCCAGTTATTATTATAAAATCAAGTTGAGAAATATGATTTTTTTTCATATCTTCTCTAGAAATAGGTAAAAATTGTGTATTACTTTTCATAGGTTTTCTTATATAAACTTACGTGGAGTAATTAAATTCTTAAGGAGAATACTAATGACAATATTAATTTCAATAATATCAGCAAGTTTATAATAAGATACCTCCTTTCTTGCACTAATTTGTACATTAAACTATATTATCATAATAAGAGACAAATATGAATAGGACTATTATAGGAAAATTTTATATAAAAGTTAGATTGACTTAGAATAAGATAGTAAATTGAATAAAAATAGAGAAAAGTCATGATATTAAATAAATATGAAGAAATTCAACCAAATTTGAATAATATAGTTACAAAATTAAATATGTAGACTATAATAAGTAATATAAATATATTTAATCAGGTGGTGAGAAATTAATGGACGGTGGGCCTTTGTTGTGTAAGGACTGTGATGACATTTATAAATTGAATAGAAATAGAGGAGTACTGTTTATTAAGTTATAGACACTTATATACATATTCCTCTATTGAAGGAGGAATAACATGGATAGACTATTAGAATTTTATCTAAGTAGTATTTTAAACAGATGGGTTTATGATGAATTAAATTATTGTATAGGAAAGTTAGAAGATATTTATGTAACTACAGATTATGGATATCCAAGGGCTATTGGATACAAGATTAAAAATGGAAGAGAAATTGAAAACTTTGAATTTAGAAATATTGATGTGTATAAAGAAAATGGTAAATTCATTATAAAGGTTGTACAAGTTAAAGATATAATTCCAAGGAAATATTCATATCTTTTATCTCAACATTTGCTAGATAAAGATATAGTAGATGTAAATGGTAAAAAAATAGTTAGAGTTGTTGATTTGAAAATGGTTAAAAGAAATGGATATTTAACTGTGATTGGAGTAGAGTCGGGTACTTTAGCAATTGCTAGAAAAATGAAAATAGAGAATCCGATAAAGCATGTATATGCTTTATTTAATAAAGAACCAAAAGAAAATCTAATAAGCTGGGAGAGTGTTCAATCTTTAGAGATGGTAGATTCTTCTTTAAAACTAACAACTCCATACAATAAGTTAAGTAAGTTACATCCAGCTGATATTGCTAAAATTCTTGAAGATTTATCATTAGAAGACAGAGTTAAAGTCATAGATGGACTAGATATAGATTTAGCTTCGGATACCTTAGAAGAAGTTGACCATGATATGGTAAAGGATATTTTAAAAAATTTGAGTGAAGATAAGGCTAGAGAAATATTGGATATTATGCCCAATGATGAAATTGCTAATATGCTAGATGATATGGACGAAGAAACTACCAATCGTGTATTAGTGAATTTAGATGATGATGATGAAAATGAAATTAGAGATCTTATGAAATATGAGGATGAAGTAGTTGGTAATATAATGAATACTGATTTTATATCCTTTAACATAGATATAACTGTAAAAGAGACAATTAATATACTAAAAGAACTTAGACCAGATGAAGAAATAGCCCATTATATATATATTGTTGACAAAGAAGAAAGGCTACAAGGAACTGTTCCTCTAATTGATTTAGTCATATCTGATTCAGATGCTAAACTAAAGTCGATGATGAATACACAACCATTTAAAGTGGTGGACACAGATGAAATCGATATTGCTATAGCTATAGCTGTAAAGTATGACCTATACTCTGTACCCGTTGTGGATGAAGAAGATAGGCTATGTGGGATTGCGGTGATGGGAGATATTATAGATGAAATCTTGTCTCCAAGCTGGAAGCGAAGAATAAAAAGAATGTCATAGTACAATATAATATATCTTAAATAGGCACTTGGATTAAGGATTTAATCTAAGTGCCTATTTTTGAAAATTTATAACTACATATTATAATGACTTACTTAGATTCATATATTTTATATATGGAGGTGAATAGTTTGGAAAAAAAATTTAAGGGAATAGTATTCGTAATACTAACAATATTGCTTATTGTTGGTTCTTTCATATTAATAAAGGTACAAACTATTATTAAAAATCATGAAAATCTTATATATAAAGGAATTAGTATTAATAAAATAGATGTTTCACTTTTAAGTAAAGAAGAGGCTATTTTAAAAGTAGATAAAGATATAACAGATATAAATGTAAATAGAAATGTAAAAGTTCAAATTGATGAAAAGAGTTATGAAATATCTTTTAGTGAACTAGGTGTTAGTGAGAATGTAGAAGAGGTTGTTGATATGGCATTACTTTGGGGAAAGGAAGGTGGTTTTATAAGTAAATATAAAAATATTAAGAAAGGTATAGACCAGGAGTTTTATACAGAAACAAGTCTAAAGGCTGATAGTTTTTACAAGTTTCTAAAGATTATAGAAAAAGAACAAAATAAGTCACCAGTAAATGCAACAGTAGATCATGATTGGAGTGGATTTCTTATAACGCCTCATGAAATAGGTAGAAATATAAATGGAGATGAATTAAATAAAAGTATTATAGAAGCTATAGATAATAGTGTGGATGATGGTGATATTATTGTAAATGCGGATTTTAATAAGGTGTTTCCTAAGATTATGGAAGATGACTTAAAAAGTATAAATACTAAGATATCATCCTATACAACTAGTTTTATAAATTCTAGTTTTGGAAGGTGTAGGAATATTGAAATGGCAGCTAAGTATATAGATAATACGATAATTATGCCAGGAGATGAATTTAGTTTCAATAAGGTTGTAGGAGCAACAACCCCAGGAAAAGGTTTTGAATATGCAAAGGTAATTAAAAACGGAACTTTTATAGATGAGATTGGAGGAGGGGTATGTCAAGTTTCTTCAACTTTGTATAATGCCGTACTAAAAAGTAATTTATATATAACGGAAAGGAAAAATCATAGTAAGATAATATCATATGTCCCAATGGGACAGGATGCCATGATAGCTTATGGGGCTTCAGATTTTAAGTTTAAAAATAATTATAGCTATCCTATTTTACTTGAAGTTATTGTCAAAAATAAAGAGATAACTTTTAATATATTTTCTAATGAAGAAGAACGGAATCCCCACTATGAAATAAGAAGTGAAATTGCAAAGGAAATAAAGCCTAAAAAAGAAATTATTTATGATTATAGCTTAGAAGAGGGCAAAATAGTTATGGAAAAAAGCGGTGCAAATGGGTATATAGTAAATACCTATAGAATTAGATATGAAAATAGTGAAATAGTAGAAAAGATTTTAGTTGGTGAAAGTATATATGCCAGTAAAAATACTGTTGTTAGAATAGGAAAAGATTAAAATTATTACCCAGATATAGACACAGAATGTCTATATCTGGGTAAATTTTTTAAGAAATTCAAAAAATTAAAAGGTTTTTTTGGCGATGTTACCGAAATAGTAAGAATAAAATAATGGACAAAATTGGGAGGATTAAAATGAGAAACAATGTAGAACTTATTGAAAATATTGTTACTAATATAGAAAAAGTTATAGTTGGAAAACAAAAGGAGATTTATGATATCATGAAAGGTATGATTTCAGGAGGTCATATTTTAATAGAAGACGTACCAGGAGTTGGAAAGACAACTTTGATAAAAGCCATAAAAGAAAGTTTGAGCTTAACATATAGTAGAATTCAATTTACACCTGACTTACTTCCGTCAGATATTACTGGTATCTCAATTTACAATGCTGGTACAGGGAAATTCACTTTTAATAAGGGACCTATATTTTCAAATATAGTGTTAGCTGATGAGATCAATAGAACATCACCAAAAACGCAGTCTGCACTATTAGAAGTCATGGAAGAAATGCAAGTTTCAGAAGGAGGCATAACTTATGAGGTAGAGAAGCCGTTTTTTATAATGGCTACAGAAAATCCTATCGAATATGAGGGAACTTTTTCTTTACCAGAGGCTCAACTGGATAGATTTATGATAAAAGTACATCTTGGTTATCCAAGCAAAATGGATGAAGCTTATATTTTAAATTTGTATAGACAAGAAAATCCATTAGATGAATTAATGCCAGTGGCTTCAAAAGAAGATATAATAAATATTCAAAAACAGGTTAAGGAGATAAAGGTTAATGATGAGATTAACAAGTATATAGTAAATATTATTGATGCCACAAGAAACCATAAAGAGATAGTATTAGGTGGAAGTACGAGAGCTTCATTAGCATTACTTAGGGTTGCACAGGCTACAGCCTTAATAAAGAATAGAAATTATGTAATACCAGAAGATGTTAAAGAAAATGTCAAGTTAGTTCTTTCGCATAGGATAATATTAACCAATGGATCCATTGCCAGGGGAATAAAGGCTGAGAATATTTTAGAAGAAATTTTAAATGTGGTAATAGCTCCAAAGGTGAGAGTATATGTTGAAGATTAAAAAGTCCTATTTTATATTAACTATTTTGTCTTGTATATTTGCTCTGTTTTCAGGAGGGAATTTACCCTATTCTATTTTTTATTGTCTTCTCTTAGTGATAGTCATTACAAGTATGTATATTTATTTTGTAAGTAAAAATTTAAATATTGATGTAGCTAGTGATAAAAAGGAAATAATTGCTGGTGAAAATAATAATATTATTATAAAGGTATACAATGATTCAATATTTCCAATTTCATATATGGAAATCGAAAATTCTCTTTTAAAAAGGATTATGAATAAATATAGAGGCGATATTATTTCTATAAAAATAAATGGTAATAAATTCATAAAGAAAGATATAAAAATACCAATTAGAGGTGACTATAGATTAGGTAGCACAACGAGTATAGTTAGTGATATATTTGGAGTTTTTACTTGGAAAAATTCCTATAGCCATAAAGAAACTATAAAGGTATATCCTAGCATATACCCTTTGAAGAGCATTAAAATTAAAGGAGCTAATTTAAGAGAGTTTAATACTAAAACAATAATGCAGGAGCTAAACAAAGGACCGGAAAGTTTAGAAACTATCAAAAATATTAGAGAATATAGAATTGGAGATAGTTATAGAAGAGTAAACTGGAAGGTTACTGCAAAACATGGAAAATTATTTGTAAAGGAATATGAAAGTAGTGAAAGCCCTCGTATACATGTGTTTTTAGACTTAAGAAAAGATCCTTTTAGTATGGATAAAGATGGAGTAAGAGAGGAAGAACTTGTAGAGTTTTTCTTATCTCTAATAAAATATATGCAAGAGAAAAGCGCTAATTCACAAGCTATAATTATAGGAGAAAATACTGAAGTTTTTAATATTAGCAATAAGGAGCATTTAGAAGGGTTAAAAACTCATATGGTAAGTAAGTACAGTGAGGGAAGAGGTAAGTTTCCTCTTTTTATGAAGAAGTTTATGTATAATGTGAATAAGAAAAGTGCTGTTGTCATAGTAACCTATGATATGAGTAAAGAAAATATAGATTACTTTGTAAATTTATCTACAGAGGGATATGAAGTTACATTATTTTATTTAGATAAAATACCTAAGGTTAGTGATGATGCTATTTCACATATGTTAAATAAAGGTATAAATTGTTATAGCATAGAAGAAATAAGGTGATGCCATGAGAGTGATTGAAGAAAAAATATTAAAATCTTTTTTAGTTATTATAAATTTTACAATAGTAATAAAGCTTATAGTAGATTGTTTTAAAATAGAGGAATTAAATTTTGTATTCTTAATTTTACTATTTGCCATGGGTATACTAATTTACCTGTTTTTTTCTAAAGTACTTAATAGTATAAGAAAAAAAATAATATTTTTTATTATTGTTTTTATTTTATTAGGGATAATTATTTATAAAACTTCTGGAATATTTGTATTGAAGGAGATTGAAGTAATATCACTTAATTTAAAAAATATAAATAATGCAGCCCTCAAGGCTAAAAATATTAACTTTGAGGAGTTTATTCATATATTTTCAATAGGAATTCCTTTACTTATAGCTGTGCTTATATATATAACTCAGAAATTCATATATACTCCTTTGTTTTTTTCAATAGGTGTTTTTGTGATTTTCTGGTATCAAATATTTTATAAAAATGTTATTCCTAACATTCCATATTTTTTAGCAGCTGTTATTATAACACTAGGAACAGGAGAATATATTAAAAAGTGCAGGGAATATAGAGGAAGAGAAGTTAAAATAGATATTAATATAACATACATGATTACGTTAATACTAATACTTGCTTTACTAGTTCCTGGATTAGTATTTATGCTACCACAGGAATACAAAGGGAAAACTGTAGACAGTGTTACTACTTTTTTTAAAAATGAGTTTGCAAGAAAAAAAGAAAAGGAAAAAAATCCTTCTTTAGAAGCTTTGAAGGGAAGCTTTTCAATGAAACAAAGTGGGTATAGTGACTCATCTACAATTTTAGGAGGATCAATAGCATTAAATCGTAGAGAGGTGTTTAAAGTAATATCAGATAAGCCTTTTTATTTAAGAGGAAAGGCTATGGATTATTATACAGGAAGATCATGGATAAAATCTGAGGATGAAGTAATGAGAAAGGTTGAGATTAATGAAGCTTCCAATATGCCTATGTATAAACTTATACAACCTACAAAAGATGAAAGTTTTCAGGCTCAAGAAAAAACAATAACTATAATTCCAGGAAAAAACTTTAAAACTACTTCTTATTTTACCCCTAATAATAGTAATAAAATTATTAATGATAGTAAGGAGCTGTTTGTCGATTTAATTCCTGTATTTATGAGTGATATGGAGATAACAGAACCCTACAAGGTTAGTTATATATCTTATGGTGATTTTGATAATTATCTTGAAGGGATTCAAAATTCTATGTATAAAAAAACTCCATTGAATGAAAATTATATAATGCCTCAAAGGGAGTTTGGAGTCGATGATTATTCTTATAGAGAGAATTTAATGTCATCAATAGGCACGTCTAAAGGTATGGAGTATGTAAATAAAGAAAGTTCCTTTTTAAATAATTTTATGCTACATTACATGAATTATCTTCAGCTTGATGCTCCGATTAATGATGAAGTATATAAAATAGTCGATAATATATTAATCAGTGAAGCACAAGCAAAAGAAAAGACTGTGGAGGAACTAACCACTCACGAAAAAGCCTTAGCTATAAGAAGTTATTTGATGAAAAATTATAAATATGTTACTAATGTTGGAGATAATGATGAATATAACGATTTTGTAAGCAATTTTATACTGTTAGATAAGAAAGGATATTGCACTTATTTTGCGTCTGCAACAGTAATGATGTGTAGAATTGCTGGTGTTCCAGCTAGATATGTAGAAGGATTTAAGATGTCAGATGATAAAGGAGAGGATGGTAGCTATAAGGTAACTAACGCTGACGCTCATGCATGGGCAGAAATACTTATAAACCCTTATAGGAATCAATGGGCCATAGTAGACTCAGCACCAACTCCTACTGAACATGAAGAAGCTCAAGAAGAAATTGAATTAGAAAATACACCAACGGAAAATAATCCAAACAATGAAGCTAAGAATAATAAAATTAATAAAAATCAACCAGGATTTAATGAAGATGAAGGCGAAATGGGAGAAGATGATAAATTTAATAGATATATAGGAATATATGTAACTACAGGAGCATTAGCTGTAATGATAGCTATATTTGCTGGACTGTATGATATTAATAAGGTGAGAATAGTTAATAATAAAAGCATGGTACCTTTATATAATTATTATTTAAAAAGACTAAGAACTCAAGGTATAGTAAAAAATAAAAGTAGTGGAGACCTAGAATTTGTAGATTCCATAAGGGATAGAGAACTACAAAATAGATTAAGAGATATTGTAAATTTGGTCTATGATGAGTTTTATGGAGAAATATTATCAAGTACCTTTGAAAAAAAAGAATATTTCATGTATATTGAGAATTATATTAAGGAAAGAGAAAGATGGTATAAATACATTATTAATAAGTATTTTGTATTTAATCTATGGAGGGACTAATGAAATATAAATTAATTTGTGTTGATATGGATGGCACATTATTAAATAGTAAAAAGAAAATATCTGAAAGAAATTTAAATGCAATCAATGAAGCTCATAATAAAGGAGTTAAATTTGTAGTTGCCACAGGAAGAATATTTGTGTCAGCCAATTATTATGGGGATATAATAGGGCTAAAAACCCCTATTATAGCTTCAAATGGAGCTTATATTAGAGAAAAAGATTTAGATAAAGCTATATATGAAGAGTATCTAAATAAAGAAGAGTGTAGAGTCATTTTAAAATTATTAAAAAAGTATGATATTATGCCTCAATTTTATAGTACTGATACAATATATACAGAAGAGATAAAGCACTCAGCATTAATATATAGCAAAGCAAATGCAACCTTACCTAGGAATAGACAGGTAGTCATAAGAATTATAAATGAATGGGAAAAGTTATTTGAAGAAAATGGAAATATAATTAAGGTTATGGTAGTACATGAGGATAAAGAGAAAGTTATAGCTGCAAAGGAAGAATTTTTAAGTCTAAAAAGCTTTGAAGTAGTAAGTTCTATGGAGAGTAGCTTTGAGATTATGAAAAATGGGACATCCAAGGGAGAAGCAGTAAAGAAAATATGCCAGTATTATGGAATTCATAGAGAGGAAGTAATTTGTATGGGAGATAATGAAAATGACATTTCTATGATTAAATTTGCTGGGGTAGGTGTAGCTATGGAAAATGCTGAAGAATTTGTAAAAAAACAAGCAGATTACGTTACTCTTAGTAATGAAGATGATGGAGTTGCTCATGTCATTGAAGAGTTTATATTAAAATAGAATGTTAAACAAAGTTTTTAAAGTTATAAACTTTACATAGAAATAGAAATGAAGTATTATATCTTTATCAAGCCTGAACAGGCTTATTTTTAGGAGGACGTAATAGTGAACTTAAACATAGTATTATTTCAACCAGAAATTCCTCAAAATACTGGGAATATAGGGAGAACTTGTGTACTTACTAACTGTAAGCTGCATTTAATAAAACCTTTAGGATTTAGCTTAGACGAAAAAGCAGTAAGAAGGGCTGGACTTGATTATTGGCCACAGCTAGAGTTAGAAATTCATGAAAGTTATGAAGCTTTAAGGGAAAAATATAAGAATGGAACATTTTATTTTTGTACTACTAAAGGAACTAAATATTATAATGATCCCAATTTTAAAGAAGGTGATTTTTTAGTTTTTGGTAGAGAATCTAAAGGATTGCCTGATTATATAAGAGAAGAAAATAAAGATA
>NZ_DLNT01000053.1:0-24013 GCF_002477055.1 Clostridium sp. UBA7503 | reverse complement strand
CTTTCCAACACAGTTGCTATAATTGCTTATGAGGGATTGAGACAAATAGGATTTAAAAATATGAAGTAGTGTATTAAAAGGATATGATTTAAGGTCATGTCCTTTCACATTATTATAAATAGAATAAAAGTGTATATTTTAAACACAATATACAAATAAATTTATTGTGTATTGAGGGTTTCAAGTATTTTATAATAATAGTAAAGCACAAAAATTAATTTATAGAAAAAATAATAACCATATTTAAAAAGTTAAAAAAATATCAATGTGTATTTACGTTTATACTCAGAGCAATTTGAATATATCATAAGTAAATTTATTTTTAAATTTTTTCTAAAAATAAAAAAAATAGGTATATGAATATGCTCTAGGGGTTGGTATGCAACGAATTTATCTATATTAATAAAGGATACATATAGAGGATATAACGATATATATAATTGACAGAATATTTTCATTAAAAAAACTTTATAGAAACTATAGAAAAATCAAATAACAAAACAATAAAAATATGTAGAATATTAGACAAATATATTATATACTAATATTAAAGATAGAAAGTAAAGAAAATAATAATTTTGGATGATATTTTCGGGAGAGAATCTATTAAATTAGGTAGCCGAAGAAGCAAGTATTTATTTTGCCAAATAAATATGAAACTCTCAGGCAAAAGGACCGAAAACGGACAAAACTCTGGAAAGCGTATATGCACCGAAGGAGCAAAACTCTCAGGTTAAAATACAGAGGCATAGGGCAAAATATATTAATATTTTGCGCTATGCTTTTTTATATGCACCTAATAGGAGGAATTTAAATGATAGAACCATTATTTATTGTAACTAACAATCCTATGTCAAAAGAAAAATTTGAAGAAAAGTTTAAAGTTGAGTTTATAGATGTGCCGCAGTTGGATATACTAAAAAAAGTAAGAAATTATATTCATAAAGGTAATAGAATACTTACTCATCCATTGATGGGAAGTGTAAAGCCCAATGAAACTCCTTACAGAACTGTTTGTGTTTCAACGGAGGTTGTCAATGGAGTTGATTTGCAGTCTTTAGAAATTATAGAAAATGCTATAATTACAACAGAAAAATTTTTAAGAGATTTTAACACTCCAAAATGGAGTGAAAAAATATTAACAGATTTTCAAGTAATAGATTCAGACTTAATAGATCATGCTATTAACTAAGGGAGGTATATTGATATGTCACAAATTTATGACACTATAATAATTGGAGGAGGACCTGCAGGGTTATCAGCAGGACTATATGCTTCAAGATCACGAATGAAAACGTTAATCATTGAGAGAGCAAAATACGGTGGTCAGGCAACAACAACTGACGAACTAGAAAATTATCCAGGTTCAATTGAAGAGTGTACTGGAACAACATTAAGTCAAAGAATGAGACAACAAGCAGAAGATTTTGGTACTGAGTTTGTTAAAGACGAAGTAGTTGAAACTGTTTTAGAAGGTGATATTAAAGTTATTAAATGTAGAAAAGGTGAATATCAAGCTAAAACAATAATAATTGCAACTGGAGCGACTCCAAGACTTGGTGGATTTAAAAATGAGATAGAGTTAAGAGGTAGAGGAGTTTCTTATTGTGCTACATGTGATGCAGATTTCTTTACTGATCTTGATATTGCTGTAATTGGCGGTGGTGACTCAGCTATTACTGAAGCTATATATCTTGCTAAATTTGGTGAAACTGTTACTGTAATTCATAGAAGAGATTCATTAAGGGCAGCTAAATCACTACAAGAAAAAGCTTTTGCAAATCCTAAAATCAAATTTATTTGGGACTCTGTTGTAGAAGAAGCTAACGGAGATGAAATTCTAGAAAGCTTAACTATAAAAAATAGAAAAACTAGTGAAATTAGTACTTTAGAAGTTAATGGTTGCTTTGTATTTGTTGGATATTTACCAATTTCAGAACTGTTTAAAGATAAAGTAAACATGACTGAAAGAGGAGATATAATAACTGATGAAGAAATGAGAACTAACATACCAGGAGTATTTGCAGCTGGAGATGTTAGAGAAAAATCATTAAGACAAGTTATTACAGCGGCAGCAGATGGAGCTATTGCAGCTACTAATGCGGAGCATTATATAGAAAATTCACATTAGAATATAATTTATTTACTTTAGGTAAATTATATATTAATAAATATTTATAATCTGAAAGGTAGGTAAAATACAATGGTAGAATTAAACAAAGATAATTTTGAGTCAGAAGTTTTAAACAGTGATAAACCAGTTTTCGTAGATTTTTGGGGAGATAAATGTGAAATATGTATAGCTTTAATGCCAGGTGTTCACGATTTAGAACCTAAGTATGAAGATAAGATAAAATTTGCTAGCTTAAACATAGGTGGAGCAAGAAGAGTTGCTATAGGACAAAAAGTTCTAGGACTTCCAACTATGAAAATTTACAATGGTGGAGCTTGTGTTGCTACAATAACTCCAGATAAAATTGCTACACTAGATGATATAGAAGGATTTATTAAAGAATACTACGAAACATTATAATTTCAATGTTAAAGGTTTAAAAGGTTATTAGATGAGGAGGATTACCTCCCATCTTCTAATAAATAAAAAGTGACCTATATATTTTTAGGAGGTGAAGGTTTTGCGTCTAGAGATTGGAAAGATATTTATTAAGGATCTTCAATTTGGACCAGAAACAAAAGTTGAGAACGGAGTTCTTTATGTAAACAAAGAGGAGTTATTAAACGAGGTATCTGGTGATGAAAGAATTGCAAGTATCGATTTTGATATTGCAAGACCAGGTGAGGAAGTTAGAATAATACCTGTAAAAGACGTAGTTGAACCAAGGGTTAAAGTAGAAGGAAATGGTGGAATATTTCCAGGTTTCATTAGTAAGGTAGATACAGTAGGTTCTGGAAGAACGCATGTTTTAAAAGGAGCTGCAGTTGTAACTACTGGTAAAATAGTTGGTTTCCAAGAAGGTATAGTTGATATGAGTGGAGAAGGTGCTAAATATACACCGTTCTCAAAAACAAATAACCTTGTAATTATATGTGAACCAAAAGAAGGAATTTTACAACACGATCATGAAGAAGCAGTAAGAACTATAGGATTTAAAGCAGCTACATACCTTGGAAAAGCAGGTAAGAATGTGGAACCTGATGAAGTAAAAACTTATGAGACATTACCACTTTTACAACAAGTTCAACAATATCCAGAGTTACCTAAGGTAGTATATGTATATATGCTTCAAACACAAGGATTATTACATGATACTTATGTATATGGTGTAGATGCTAAGAAAATAATTCCTACATTTATTTATCCAACAGAAGTATTTGACGGAGCTATCGTAAGTGGAAACTGTGTATCGGCTTGTGATAAGAATCCTTCTTATGTTCATATGAATCATCCAATAATAGAAGATTTATATGAAAGGCATGGCAAGGACTTTAACTTCTTAGGTTGCGTTATAACAAATGAAAACGTATATCTAGCTGATAAAGAGAGATCATCAAATATGGTTGCTAAGTTAGTAGAATTCTTAGGAGCAGATGCTGCTATAATTTCTGAAGAAGGATTTGGAAACCCAGATGCAGACTTAGTTATGAACTGTAATAAGGTTACAGCTAAAGGCGTTAAAACTGTTTTAGTTACAGATGAGTATGCTGGTCAAGATGGTATGTCTCAATCATTAGCAGACTCAACTCCAAAGGGTGATGCGGTAGTAACTGGAGGTAACGCTAACGAAGTTGTTATTTTACCACCTATGAAAAGAGTAATAGGCCATGTAGATGCTGCAAATACTATTGCTGGTGGACACATGGGAAGCTTAAGAGAAGATGGATCAATTGAAGCTGAAATCCAAGTTATTACTGGAGCAACTAGCGAAGTAGGATTTAACTATTTAACAGCAAAAGGATATTAATTTTAAAATATAACTAAAAAGTTTAGTTTAATGATTATGAGTACATTGAAAAGGAGATAGATACTATGTTACAAGGAAAAAAAGCTATCTGTATAGGAGATAGAGACGGAATACCAGGACCAGCTATAGAGGCTTGTGTTAAATCAGCAGGAGCAGAGGTTGTTTTTGCATCAACAGAGTGCTTTGTCTGAACAGCTGCAGGTGCAATGGATCTGGAGATCCAACAAAGAGTTAAAGATTTAACTGAAAAATATGGTGCAGAAAACATGGTGGTAGTAATCGGGGGAGCAGAAGCAGAAGCATCTGGATTATCTGCTGAAACAGTTGCTGCTGGAGACCCAACATTTGCAGGGCCTTTAGCAGGAGTTGATCTTGGATTATCTGTTTTCCACGTTGTAGAGCCAGAAATAAAAGCAGAGTGTGATGAAGCTATTTATGACGAACAATGCGGAATGATGGAAATGGTTCTTGATGTTGATGCTATTATAGAAGAAGTTAAAAATGTAAGAGACCAATTCTGTAAATATCTTTAATAAATAATTTTAATAGAAAATGTTAAATTAATTGACCTAAGAAATAGAATTTCTAGAGGGCAAGTCCCATGAAAGGGGGAAAACCTATGTTAAAAGTTGTTCATTATATAAACCAATTCTACGCAGGAATAGGCGGAGAAGAAAAAGCTGATATTAAACCTGAGGTTCGTGAAGGGTTTGTAGGACCTGGACTTGGATTAAATGGGTTATTAAAGAAAGAAGACGTTGAGATAGTTGCTACAGTTGTTTGTGGAGATTCTTATTATGCTGAGAATACAAAAGAAGCTCAAGCAGAAATTATCGAAATGGTAAAAAAATATAATCCAGATTTATTTATAGCTGGACCTGCATTTAACGCTGGAAGATATGGTGTTGCATGTGGAGATGTATGTAAGGCAGTTAAAGAAGAGTTAAATATACCTGTATTATCTGGAATGTACATTGAAAATCCAGGTGCAGACATGTATAAAAAAGATTTATATCTTATCTCTACAAGAAATAGTGCTGTAGGCATGAGAGATGCATTACCTAAAATGGCTAAATTAGCTATTAAATTAGCTAAAGGAGAAGAAATAGGTTCTCCAGTAGAAGAGAACTACATTGAGAGAGGCATAAGAAAGAACTATTTTGCAACTGAAAGAGGATCTAAAAGAGCAGTTGATATGCTTGTTAAAAAATTAAAAGGTGAAGAATTCGTTACAGAATTTAAAATGCCTGACTTTGATAGAGTTGACCCAATGCCAGCAATAAAAGATATAACTAAAGCTAAAATTGCTATAGTTACATCTGGTGGTATAGTTCCGAAAGGAAACCCAGATCACATAGAGTCATCTTCAGCTTCTAAAATTGGTAAATATGATATAGAAGGAATTAATAATTTAACTGAAGAAACTTTTGAAACAGCACACGGTGGTCATGATCCAGTGTATGCTAATGAAGATCCAGATAGAGTTATTCCAGTAGATGTCCTAAGAGATCTTGAAAAAGAGGGAAAAATAGGATCATTACACAGATACTTCTATTCTACAGTTGGTAATGGTACAGCTGTTGCATCTTCTAAAAAATATGGTGAGTTTGCAGCTAAAGAATTAATAGCTGACGGTGTGGATGCAGTTGTATTAACCTCTACGTGAGGAACTTGTACACGTTGCGGTGCAACGCTTGTTAAAGAAATAGAAAGAGCTGGACTTCCAGTAGTTCACATGTGTACTATTACTCCAGTATCTTTAACTGTTGGAGCTAACAGAATAATTCCTACAGTAGCTATTCCTCATCCACTTGGAAATCCAAACTTAACAAAAGAGGATGAATATACATTAAGAAGAAAGCTTGTTGAAAAGGCTTTAAAAGCTCTTGAAACAGAAGTTGATGGACAAAAAATATTTGAATAATTAAAATTAATAATTTAGTAATTAGGGGATTACCCCTAATTACTAAATATATTAATAAGAAATTACCTAGTTTGCACAATGTACAATGAATAGTTTGTACCTATTTATTATAGATTGTGCAAATTACAAAAAAATTATTATAAACGCACATTATTAAGGGAGGTTGAATTAAAAATGAATTTTCCAGTTATAAAGAAAGCATCTTATATTTTAGTGAATACTCCAGATATGGTAATACATAATGGAACTACACAAACATTAGAAAAACAAACAAATCCAGATTCAGAATATTTAAAGGCTATAAAAAATAATTTAAGAAGTTTTGAGGATGTTGTAGCGTATGCACCAAATCAAACTTATATAGGAAACATTACACCAGAAGAGCTAGGCGAAATGCCAAGACCGTGGGTTGGAAAAAACGTAGAAAATGCTAATAGATTTGGTAAGTATGGTGAAATAATGCCACAAGATGAATTCTATGGATTAATGAAGATATCAGATGTATTTGACTTAGTTTTATTAGAAGAATCTTTTGTTGAAACTATAAAAGAAAAATTAGCTAAGCATCCATTGCTAAAAGAAAAAGCAGGAAAAATTACTGGAGATGAAATGGCTAAAATTGAAGAGTTAGTTAATAATGCTGGAGCAGAAGGATTATATATAGATGGGAAACTTGTTGGTTGTGTAAGAAGAGCACATGAATTTGATCCGAATCTTTCAGCACACTATATGCTTGAAAATTTAGCGGTTAAATCATCAGGAGTACTTGCTGGAATGCACCTAGTTGACAATTTAGATATTCCTGTAGAAGAAATAGGCTATATAATAGAATGTTCAGAAGAAGCAATAGGAGATATGAACCAAAGAGGTGGCGGAAACGTTGCCAAATCAATAGGTGAAGTTGTAGGTCTTTCTGGAGCTACTGGTTCAGATATGAGAGGATTCTGTGCAGGACCTACTCATGCATTAATAAATGCAGCATCACTTGTTAAGAGTGGAATATTCAAAAATGTATTAGTTATTGCAGGTGGAGCTACTGCTAAGCTTGGAATGAATGGTAAGGATCACATAAAAAAAGAATTACCAGTACTTGAAGACTGTTTAGGAGGATTTGCTATTCTTGTTTCAGAAAATGATGGAGTAAGTCCAATTTTAAGAACTGATATAATTGGAAGGCATACAATTGGTCATGGTGCTTCTCCACAAGCTGTGCTTGAAGCATTAGTACTTGATCCATTAACAGCAGCTGGATTAAAAGTAACAGATGTAGATAAGTATGCACCAGAAATGCAAACTCCAGATATAACTGAACCTGCAGGAGCTGGAGATGTTCCAACTCAAAACTATAAAATGATTGGTGCTTTAGCTGTTAAGAAGGGGCAATTAGATAGAAAAGAACTGCCAGGATTTATAAAAGAACATGGGTATCAAGGTTATGCTCCAACTCAAGGACATATCCCATCTGGAGTGCCAATAGTGGGACATGGAATAGATCACATTAAAGACGGAGTTTTAAATAACTTTATGATTGTAGGAAAAGGAAGTTTATTTTTAGGAAGAATGACTAACTTATTTGATGGAGTTTCTATACTAGTTGAAAAGAATACCGGAAAACTAGACAATGAGTCAGGTGTTAGTAAAGAAGAGGTTAAATCAATGGTAGCAGATGCCATGAAAGATTTTGCAAGCTTTTTAATGAACTCTGATAAATAGAGCATTAAAACTCAGAAGGAGAATTACTCCTACTGAACCTTAACAATTACTAATTTATCTCTTTAAATATAAGAGATTATTAAAGAAACGGGGTGTAGAAATGAGTCAAAAGACTACTAAAGCAATGATTGCTGAAGTATTTAATGATATAGCAACAGGAATAAAAAGCGGACAATTCAAGAAAAAAGTTAGAATAGGCTTAACTATACTAGGTTCTGAACATGGAGTCGAAGAAATGGTTAAAGCTGCTGAACTTGCAAAAGTAAAATATGGCGATTTTCATATAGTTTTAATTGGACCTAAAGTAGATGCTGATTTTGAAGTAATAGAAGTAAAATCAGCTGAGGAAGGGCATAAAAAAATGACATCTATGTTGGAATGTGGAGAATTAGATGGTTGTGTTACTCAACACTTTGATTTTCCAATAGGAGTTTCTACAGTAGGTAAAGTAATGGCTCCTGGAAAAGGAAAAGAAATGATAATTGCTACAACCACGGGAACTACTTCTACAAATAGAGTTGAAGGTATGGTTAAGAATGCTATATCTGGGATATCTGTAGCTAAAGCTAGTGGCGTTAAAAATCCAAAGGTTGGAATACTAAATCTTGATGGCGCTAGGCAAGTGGAGAGAATTCTAAGAGAAACTCAAGAAGGTGGATATGACATATATTTTACTGAATCATTAAGAGCTGATGGGGGAGCTGTAATGAGAGGAAATGACCTTTTGGCAGGGACTCCAGATGTTATGGTTTGTGATTCATTAACAGGAAACCTATTAGTTAAAATATTCTCTTCATTTACTACAGGTGGAAATTATGAAACGGTAGGAGCTGGATATGGTCCTGGAATTGGAGAAAGCTATGATAAATTAGTTAATATAGTTTCAAGAGCCTCAGGAGCTCCTCTTATTGCAGAAGCTTTAAGATTCTGTGCAACCTGTGCAGAAAATAAGGTTTTAGACATAGCTAGGGATGAGTTTAAGTCAGCTAATGTAGCTGGATTAAAAGAATTTATAGATAAGACTACAAGAAAAGCTAACAAACTTCAAGAAGAGGAAGCGGTAAAAATACCACCTAAAAAGGTAGTAACTTTCTCTATAGCAGGTATAGATATACTAGAGCTTGAAAATGCATGTAAAGCACTTTGGAAAGAGGGTATATACTCAGAGAGTGGAATGGGTTGTACAGGACCAATAGTACTTGTTGCTGATGAAGACGGTGAAAAAGCTCAACAGGTATTAAAGAATGCTGAGTTTGTATCTTAAAATATAAATAATAAAAATAAAATTGACTGTGGTTTCACAGTCAATTTTTATTTGATTTTTACGGATAATTATGGTATATTCAGCATATAAATATATGAAATTAAACAATATAGAATAGATTTATATGCATGATAAAAATTTTTTATTAGGTTATAATACATACTATAATAAAAATTTTTATATATTTATATTACTTATTTATATCAGGAGGGTTTAAGATGAAAATGAAAAAAATAGTTGCTCTTATGGCAACGGTTGCTATGACCGCATCCTTACTTGTAGGTTGCGCTGGCAGCGAAAACGATGACAAAGGTACAGCAAGTGAAGGCAAAGATACTCCTAAATCAGAAGTATCAATAGGTCTTTCAACAGATGAAGGTGGATTAAATGATAAATCATTTAACCAATCAGCCGATGAAGGAGTTAAAAAAGCAGTAGAGGAGTTTGGAGTTAAATATTCTCCAATTGAAGCTCAAAAGAAAGAGGAATATGAGCCTAACCTACAAGGGTTAATAGAGAATGGTTCTGATTTAACTTTTGCAATTGGGTATCAATTAGCTGATGCAGTTACTAATGTAGCTAAAAACAACCCAGATTCAAAACTTTGTATTATTGACTCTGTAGTTGAAGCTGATAACGTAATGTCAGTAACTTTCAAAGAAGAAGAGGGTTCTTTTTTAATGGGAGTTATAGCTGGATTAACTACTAAAACTGATAAAATAGGATATATCGGCGGAAAAGATAATGAAACAATACAAAAATTCGAATGCGGTTTTGCTGCTGGAGTTAAAGCTGTTAATCCAAAGGCTGCTGAAGGTCTTTTAAGTGCAGATGGAAAGAACCCAGGAACAACTGTTAAATATGCAGATTCTTTTGCAGATACAAATAAAGGTAAAGAACTTGCAATATCATTATATGGAGCTGGTTGTGATGTAATATATCATGCAGCTGGTGGAGTAGGGACAGGAAT
Organism: Clostridium sp. UBA7503; assembly: GCF_002477055.1. Taxonomy (NCBI): domain Bacteria; kingdom Bacillati; phylum Bacillota; class Clostridia; order Eubacteriales; family Clostridiaceae; genus Clostridium; species Clostridium sp. UBA7503. The sequence goes on along the minus strand of NZ_DLNT01000053.1, from coordinate 14,222 downwards.
GTTCCAAGCTGCTAAAGAGTTAAAAGATTCAGGTAAAGAAGTTTGGGCTATTGGTGTTGATAAAGATCAAGCAGTTTCTCTTCCAGAATTTAAAGGTGTTATCCTTTCTTCTATGATGAAGAGAGTTGACAATGCTACTTATGATGTAACAAAATCAGTTGTAGAAGGAACATTCAAAGCGGGTCATATTGAATTAGGAATTGCTGAAGGTGGAGTAGGTATGGCTGCAACAACTAAAGATAATACTGCTGCTGATGTAATTAAGAAAGCAGAAGAGTATGAAACTCAAATTAAAGAAGGCAAAATTAAAGTACCTGCTACAAGACAAGAAGTTATTGATTTTAAATAAACAATGAATAAGAGATAAAAAGCTAGATTTTACATCTAGCTTTTTTTTATACCTTTTGATAGTATATTTTTATGAAAGTAAAATAGTATGAAAAATAAAAAAAATATTAAATGAAATATTTTTATGGTATAATGAGAAATGGATTCTATAAAGTGCATATCGTATTTTAACTAATGTTAAGTATTTTAATTTAGTATGTAAACGTAGGTAATATTATAAGGAGGAAGGGAAATGGAAAAAGTAATTGAAATGAAAGGTATAACTAAAGTTTTCCCTGGTACCATTGCAAACGACAGCGTGGACTTTGATTTATTGCAAGGAGAAACACACGTATTGTTGGGTGAAAATGGTGCAGGAAAAACTACCTTAATGAATATACTTTATGGCTTGTATCAGCAAGAAAAAGGTGATATTTATGTTAATGGAAATTTGGTTAAAATTAACAACCCTAGTGAAGCGATAAAGCTTGGAATAGGTATGGTTCACCAACACTTTATGTTAGTTCACAACTTTACAGTAGCTGAAAATATTGTACTTGGATGTGAACCTAATAAGGGATTGTGTATGGATAGAAAAAAGGCCTATAATGATGTAAAAGAATTATCAGATAAATATGGATTTTCTATAGATCCTAATGCTATTATTGAAGACATATCTGTAGGACAACAGCAAAAGGTAGAAATTCTTAAGGCTCTTTATAGGGGAGCAAAGATTCTAATTCTCGATGAACCAACAGCTGTTTTAACACCACAAGAAATTAAGGAACTAGGCAAAATATTAGAAAATTTAAAAAAAGAAGGAAAATCTGTTATCCTTATAACTCATAAGCTAAAAGAAGTTATGAGTATGAGTAATAGGGTTACTATAATTAGAAGAGGTAAGGTTACTGGTATCGTTAATACTACTGATACTAGTATTGATGAATTAGCTGAGTTGATGGTTGGAAGAAAAGTAAATTTAGTAGTAGAAAAAAGAGAATCAGAATTAACAGGAGAAGTTCTTAAGGTTGAAAATTTATCTGCAAATGATCAAAGAGGGATTCCTGCTGTTAAAAATGTTTCCTTTACTGTTAATGGAGGCGAAATTTTAGGGATTGCAGGAGTAGATGGGAATGGACAAACAGAATTACTAGAAGTGCTTACAGGTCTTAGAAAAGGTCATAATGGAAAAATGTTATTAAATGGAAAAGATTTATATGGAAAATCTCCTAGAGAAATTATTGACTCAGGTGTTGGACATATTCCTGAAGATAGACATAAAAGAGGACTTATACTAAAATATTCATTATTTGAAAATTCTATTCTTGGAATTCATAAAAACAAAGAATTTAATAAAGGCATTATGATGGACTATAAGGCTATTAAAAAACATTGTGATACACTTATAGAAGAATTTGATGTAAGAACACCGAGTAATGAAGTAAATGCTTCTGCTTTANNATCTGGAGGTAATCAACAAAAGTTAATTGCAGCTAGAGAAATCTCTAAAGACCCAACATTATTAATTGCAGCTCAACCTACAAGAGGTATAGATGTAGGTGCTATTGAATATATTCATAGTAGACTTGTAGATGAGAGAGATAAAGGAAAAGCGGTACTTTTAGTATCTTTAGAATTAGACGAAATTTTAGCTCTTTCAGATAGAGTTGCTGTTATGTATGACGGTGAAATAGTAGATATTTTAGACAGAAAAGATGCAGATGAGCAAAAACTAGGTATACTAATGGCTGGTGGAAGCTTAGATAAGAAAGGGGAAGAGAAATAAAATGAATATTAAAGTTAAGGATACAATAAAGGCTATACTCTTTCCTGTAGTAGCAGTTATGCTTTCTTTATTTATATCAGTATTTTTTGTTATGTGGGCAAAAGGGTATTCAATAACTCAATATTTTACAGCTCTGACTGATTTAATTTCAACTATATGGACTGGTAGCTTCGGAACACAAAGAAATACTATGACTACATTAGCGGAAGTGACACCTTTAATTTTTACTGGTGTAGCTAATGCTGTAGCTTTTAGATGTGGACTATTTAATATTGGTGTAGGTGGTCAATTTGTACTAGGTATGGTTGCGGCTTCCATAGTAGGAACGATACCAGGATTAAGCCCTATAGTACACATTCCATTAATAATAGTAAGTGGTATAGTTGCTGGGGGAATTTGGGGAGGAATACCAGGATTTCTTAAGGCTAAGTTTGGAACTAGTGAAGTTATAAATACAATTATGATGAACTATATTTCTATAGCACTTGCAAACTACATTATCCTTAGAACGGCCTTCGGAGTTCAAGGGAAATCAGCAACTCCAATGATACAAGACAGCGCTAAGCTTGCAAGATTTATTCAAGGAAGTTCAGCTAATATAAGTTTATTTATTGGTATTATTACAGCTATTCTTATGGCATTTATATTATGGAAAACTACCATTGGATATGAGATAAGGGCTGTTGGTATAAATCCTCATGGTGCAGAATATGGTGGAGTAAATGTTGCTAAAAATGCGGTTTTAGCTATGGTGTTATCAGGAGCTATAGCTGGCCTTGGTGGAGCTACACATGTAGCTGGTGTTAAACATTTAATTCAGGACTTTATGGTAGTTCCTAGCTATGGATTTGATGGTATAGCAGTAGCACTTTTAGCTAAAAAGAATCCAGTAGCGTGTATTTTATCAGCCATATTATTTGGAGCTTTAAATAGTAGTTCAAGGGCTCTTCAAATAAGTGGAATACCAAAAGAAATAGTATTTTTAATTCAATCAGTAATTATTATATTTGTAGCAACAGATTACATTGTAACTTACTTTGGAAATAAGAAAAAGAAAGGGGAGATAATGAATGGATAATATAATTATTGTTAGTATTATTGCATTGATAACAGCTACTTTAAGGATAGCTACACCTCTTATCTTTACAGCCTTAGGAGGAGTGTTCTCTGAGCGTTCAGGAGTAGTAAATATAGGTCTTGAAGGAATGATGATCATAGGAGCATTTTTTGCTGTATATGGAACACATATAACAGGTAGTCCTGTAGTAGGAATAGTGTTTGCTTTAGTAGCAGGTGGATTACTTGCATTAATTCATGCATTCCTTAGTATTCACTTAAAATCAGATCAGGTTATTTCTGGTACGGCTATTAACTTGTTTGCTACAGCTTTAGCTAGTTTCTTGATATATATTTTGTTTGATGGAAAGGGTGGCCAAACAGATTTAGTAACTCTTCTTCCATATAATTTGCCTAAATTTATTACAAATATTCCAATTATCGGAGACGTTTTGTCGGGGTTAAACTGGTTTGTAATAATGGCAATAGTATTGGTGTTTGTAGCTAATTTTGTAATTTATAAAACTTCTATTGGACTTAGAATTAGATCTGTAGGAGAACATCCAAAGGCTGCAGATACATTAGGGATAAATGTATACTTAGTAAGATATATCTGTGTAATATTATCAGGAATGTTAGCAGGTCTTGGTGGAGCTGCTTTATCAATTGGTATTACACCAATATATAGAGAAGGAATGATAGCGGGTAGAGGATTTATTGCTTTAGCAGCTGTAATCTTTGGTAACTGGACACCAATTGGTTCCTTTGGAGCTTGTTTGTTATTTGCTTTTGGTGAAGCATTCCAGATATTTGCCCAAGGGCTTGGATGGTCATTGCCATCTGAAGTATTTACAATTATACCATATCTATTAACTATGTTAGCACTTGCTGGATTTGTAGGTAAAACCAATGCACCAGCTGCTTCAGGAGAAGCATATGAAAAGAATGGTAGATAATATTTAATTAATTTAAATTTTTATATAGTTTAGAGAGTTAGTTTTTATAGGCTAACTCTCTTTTTATAAATTATTGTCAGGGAAATATGGATTTGGCTCTATTTAATTAGAAATATTATATAATTTATGATATGATTAATTAAGATGAGTAGGAGGGATATTTATGAATTTAGGCTTTGATTTAAGGCTATCACAAGAACAAAAATTGATTATGACAATGGAGATGCAACAATCAATAAAGTTATTACAAATGTCATCCTATGAACTTTTACAACATATTGATAAGGAATTACAAGAAAATGTAGTTTTGGAAGTAGAAAATAATTTAGAAACAGCTAAAGAAGAAATAGTTGATAATGAGTTGAGAGAGTATAGAGAATTAATTAGAGACATGGCCATGGATAATTATAATGATAGATCATACTACAAACATGAAGAAGATGATTTGGTATCACCTTTTAATTTTATAAGTAGCAAACCTACTATTAAGGATTACTTAAGAGAACAAGTTATGCATAGTGATTTAGATAGACAAGACGAGTGTATTTGTAGATATATTGTAGATAATATCGATCATAGAGGATATTTAGATGAAAAGATTATAGATAATTTAATGGAAGAACTGAGTATTTCAAAAGATTCAGCTATGAGATGTGTAGATATAGTTCAGGGACTTGAACCGCCTGGAATATGTGCTAGGTCACTGAATGAATGTTTGATACTTCAACTGCATAGGAAAAATGTAATGAATAATTATGTTGAGGAAATAATAAATAATTATTTATATGAATTATCAAAAGGGCAATATCAATTAATTGGTAGAAAACTTGGAATAGTGGCTAAAAGAGTTCAAGAATGTGAAGATATAATAAAAAAATTGGAACCTAAACCTACCAGGGGATTTTTTACTGGTGAAGAGATTGGATATTTGATTCCAGATGTTTATATAAAAAAAATAAGTGATGAATATGTAGTTTTAATGAATGATAATTTATTACCTAAATTAATAATTAATAATACATATAAAGATGTAATTAATAGCAGTAATGATTCGGAAGCTATAGATTATGTAAAAGACAAAATAAGTAGTGCTATGTTTTTGATTAAAAGTATACAAAATAGAAAAAATACTTTGTGTAAAGTCATGGAGGAAATAGTTAAAAATCAAGAGGAGTATCTAGATAAGGGTAATAATTATATAAAACCTATGACTATTAAATATATAGCTAATAGTTTAAATATACATGAATCTACGGTTGGTAGAGCTATTAGAGATAAATATGTAGCTCTTCATACAGGGGAAATTAAGAGAATAAAGGATTTGTTTACTAATAGTGTAAACATTTTAAGTCAAGATATATCATCTGTTAGTGTAAAAGATATGATAAAGAATATAATAGAATCTGAAGACAAGTCAAAACCGCTATCTGATTCAGTTATATGTAAAATTGTTAATGAAAAAGGCATAGATATTTCTAGACGTACTATAGCTAAATATCGAGAGGAGTTAGGAATAAAATCCTCATCTCAACGAAAAAGATTAATATAGATTTTGATATTCCATATGAAGTATTAATTTATTAATATGATTTATATGGAATTAATTTTTTGAATAAATTGTAGATGAATGTAGAAATATAACTTATATAAAATTAACATAAGTACTTAACAAACAATGAATATTGTCATATAATATAAATAGGAATTTAAAATGTTTATGGGACAAATTGTGTCCATAGGGACATATTTTGTCAATGGGGTGAAAGATGGAGAAGTTATTGAAATTACAGCAGAAGGTGGTGCCGGAATTGCTAGAAGTTTTAGAGATGCGATATACCATATTAAAAAATATAAAGTATAGAGAACCCATAGGCAGAAGGCTGCTGTCAACCATAGTAAATTTAAGTGAAAGGGTTGTAAGAAGCGAAACAAATCTATTGAAAACTCAAGGATTAATTGACATTAAGTCCTCTGGTATGTGCATTACTGAAGAAGGTGATGAAGTTTTTATTGGACTTAAGGCTTTTATGAAGGAATTAAGTGGTTTAAATAATTTAGAAGAGGAATTGAAGAAAATTCTTAAAGTTAGAGAAGTAATAGTTATTAATGGAAATGTAACAGAAGATAATTCATTATATCCTGAACTTGGTAGGGTAGCGGGTAATTATTTAAAAAGTATTATTAAAGATGATATTACAATATCGCTTACAGGAGGACGCACAATTAAGGAGGTAGTTTACAATTTCCTTCCAATGACTAAATATAAAGGTATAAAGGTTTTACCTGGAAGAGGTGGTATGGGAAAGGAAACAGAAATACAATCTAATACCTTAGTAGAGATTTTAGCAAATAAGTTAGATGCTACTTATGAATTGTTACACATTCCAGATAACATAAGTAGTGATTCTTTTAAAGCGTTGATTAAGGAATCAGATATTAAGGAGACTTTTGAACATATAGAGAAATCAAATATTCTTATCCATGGTATAGGGCTGGCTAAAGATATGTGTGATAAGAGAAGTTTAGGTAAGGACGTAAAGGAAAGAATATTAGAATTAGGAGCTATAGGAGAAGCTTATGGACATTATTTTAATAGAAAAGGTGAGGTTGTATATTCTATGCCTTCAATTGGAATAACTAAAGATAGAATTGAAAATATTCCTAATGTAATAGCTGTAGCAGCAGGTGTTGAAAAGGCAGAAGCTATTATGGCTATACAAATGGATAAATTAAATTCAACATTAGTTACTGATGAGGTTACGGCAAAAGAAATTTTAAAATTATTTTTAAATAAAGTTGATTGTTAATACTTAATGATTTTATCCTAGAGTTATTTACTAAAGTACTTATATATTTTTTAAATTAATATATTATGATTTTTCGTCTTCTATGCTTTAGAATGAATATGTATATAAGGAAATGTATCTCTAGATAAGGATTTTTAGGATGAAATCTCCTAAAAGTCTGTTTATATGAATTAAGTTTAATATAAAAATTATTAAATTAAACGTTGGAGGTATTTTATGATGGTTAAAGTTGGAATTAATGGATTCGGTAGAATTGGAAGAAATGTATTTAAGGTTTTGGTAGATAAATATGGAAATGACATAGAAGTTGTAGCAATTAATGATTTAACAGACCCTGAGACACTAGCACATCTTTTGAAGTATGATACCCTTTATGGAAAATTCAATGGAACAGTTGAAGCTACTGAGAATTCAATTATAGTTAATGAAAAGGAAATAAGAATATTTGCAGAGAGAGATCCTAAAAATATACCATGGGGACTTCAAGGTGCAGATATTGTAATAGAATCTACAGGATTATTTACAGATGCTGAAAAAGCAAAGAGTCATATAGAAGCTGGGGCTAAAAAGGTGTTAATTTCCGCACCAGCAAAAAATGAAGATATAACAATTGTACTGGGAGTAAATGAAGATGAATATGATGCTAAAAATCATAATATTATTTCAAATGCTTCATGCACAACTAACTGTTTAGCTCCTTTTGCAAAAATTTTAGATGAAAAGTTTGGTATAGTACAAGGTCTTATGACTACAATACACTCATATACTAATGATCAAAAAATATTGGATGCGCCACATAAAGATTTAAGAAGAGCTAGAGCTGCAGGAGAATCAATGATTCCAACAACTACAGGAGCGGCAAAAGCGGTTGCATTAGTTTTACCACAGCTTAAAGGAAAATTAAATGGTATGGCAGTAAGGGTTCCAACACCAACAGTTTCAATGACTGATTTAGTATGTGAACTTGGCAAGTCAGTGAGCGCAGAAGAGGTTAATGGGGCTTTAAGAGAAGCAGCAGAAGGAAAACTTAATGGGATTTTAGGATTCTCTGAGGAACCATTAATTTCAATGGACTTTAGAGGTGATGAGAGATCTTCAATTGTAGATGCATTATCAACTATGGTTATGGGAGATANNTTGGTATGATAATGAGTGGGGTTACTCAAATAGGCTAGCAGATTTAACAAAATATGTTGCAGATAGGTTATAATCTTCAAAATGTGTTAAAATAGGTATGTAATAAAAATCTAGTTCTAAGATTTGTGATTGAACTAGATTTTTATTACAATAAGTTTAAAAAAAAGGAGATTTTAATATGTCATTTAACAAGAAATCATTAGAAGACATCCAGGTGAAAGGTAAAAAAGTTTTAGTAAGGTGTGATTTTAATGTACCTATAATAGAAGGTAAAATTACTGATGAAAATAGACTGCTAGGAGCAATACCTACTATAAAGTACTTAGTTAACCATAATGCAAAGGTTATCTTATGTTCACATTTAGGAAAACCAAAGGGGGAGCCTAAACCAGAGCTTTCGCTATCACCAGTAGCAGCGAGATTAAGTGAACTATTAAATAAAAATATAATTTTTGCGGCGGATGATGACGTAGTGGGAGATAACGCAAAATCAGCTATTTCAAGTATGGATGATGGAGATATAGTACTATTACAAAATACTAGATTTAGAAAAGAAGAAACTAAAAATGAAGAAAATTATTCTAAGGAATTAGCTTCTCTTTGTGATTTATTCGTAAATGATGCTTTTGGAACAGCACATAGAGCTCATTGTTCTACAGTAGGAGTAACTGAGTTTGTAGAAGAGTCAGTTTGTGGATATTTAATTCAGAAAGAGCTTAAGTTCTTAGGAGAAGCTATAGAACATGCTAAAAAACCATTTACTGCTATTTTAGGAGGTTCTAAAGTATCAGATAAAATTAATGTAATAAATAATCTTTTAGAGAAAGTAGACAATCTTCTTATAGGAGGAGCTATGGCATATACTTTCCTTAAAGCTAAAGAATATAAAATGGGTATATCAAGGGTAGAAGAAGATAAAATTGATTATGCACTAGAGATGATGAATAAGGCTAAAGAAAAAGGAGTAAAATTATATTTACCGATAGACCACGTAGTAGCTACAGAATTCAATAAAAATGCAAATCCAGTAATAACAGAAGATGAAAATATACAAGATGGACATATGGCTTTAGATATAGGACCAAAAACAAGAGAATTATATGCGAAAGTGATAGCAAAGTCTAAAACTATTATTTGGAATGGTCCAATGGGAGTTTTTGAATTTGAAAACTTTAATAGGGGAACAATAGCAGTAGGAGAAGCTATGGCTAATTGTGATGGAATTACAATAATTGGTGGAGGAGATAGTGCTGCGGCTGTTAATATATTTGGTCTAGGAGATAAAATGACCCATATTTCAACAGGTGGTGGAGCTTCTTTAGAATTTTTAGAAGGAAAAGAACTTCCAGGAATTGTTGCTTTAAATGATAAATAAATATAAAATCTATAAAGAAAGTAATAAACAAGATAAAATCCTGTTTATTTACTTTCCTTTTTGAGAGTAATATATTATATTTGAGTTAGAGAAAAAATGTAATATGTATCTTAAGGAAAAAATTTGAATATAGTAGCATTATTAAAGATGTGTTGCAAAGTTATTAATAGGAGGATTAATCATGAGAAAAGCAATAATAGCAGGAAACTGGAAGATGAATAATACAATAGAAGAAGCAGTAAATTTAGTTAAGGAATTAAAGCCTTTAGTAAATGATGCTATCTGTGATGTAGTAGTTTGTCCCACTTTTTTAAGTTTACCAGCAATAGTTGAAGAATGTAAGGGAAGCAATATTATGGTTGGAGCTCAAAACATGCATTTTGAAGAGTCAGGTGCTTTTACAGGAGAAGTTTCTCCATTAATGCTTAAAGAACTAGGAGTAAAATTTGTTATAATTGGACATAGTGAAAGAAGACAGTATTTTAATGAAATAGATGAAACTATTAATAAAAAGTTAAAGACTGCTTTTCATCACAAGATTACACCTATATTATGTGTAGGTGAAAGTTTACAGCAAAGAGAACTAGGAATAACTGAAGAAGTATTAGGTGCTCAAATAAAGCAAGATTTAATTGAAATAAAAAAAGAACAAGTTGAAAATATGGTTATAGCCTATGAGCCTATTTGGGCAATAGGGACAGGAAAAACTGCAACTGCTGATGATGCTAATGATACAATAGGATTTATTAGAGGAGTTATATGCAAGTTATATGGAGAAGAAGTTGCATATAAAGTTAGAATTCAATATGGTGGATCAGTTAAGCCATCAACTATAAAAGAGCAAATGTCAAAGGAACATATAGATGGAGGATTAATAGGTGGAGCTAGTCTTAAAGCTTCAGATTTTGCAGCTATTGTAAATTACTAATAAAAGGATGGTCAAATATTATGAATAAAAAACCAGTAATGCTAATGATATTAGATGGTTTTGGAATAAGCGACAATGTGGATGGAAATGCAGTTAGAGAGGCTAATAAGCCTAACTACGATGGATTAAAGGCTAAATATCCTCATACCACATTATCAGCTTCTGGTCTAGATGTAGGGCTTCCTGAGGGTCAGATGGGCAACTCAGAAGTAGGACACTTAAATATAGGTGCGGGAAGAATAATATATCAAGAATTGACTAGAATAACAAAATCAATTAAAGATGGCGATTTCTTTGAAAATAAAGCCTTTAATATTGCTATAGATGAGGCGTTGAAAAATAACTCAGCTGTTCACTTAATAGGATTATTATCAGATGGAGGAGTTCATTCTCATATAAATCATGTAAAAGCTCTTATAACTCTTTGTAAGAGAAGGGCTGTAAAAAAAGTTTTTGTTCATTGCTTTTTAGATGGAAGGGATGTATCACCAACATCTTCAAAAATATTTATAGAAGAGTTACAAAACCATATGGATAGTGAGGGAATAGGAGAAATTGCAACTATCTCTGGTAGATATTATGCTATGGATAGAGATAATAGATGGGAAAGAGTACAATTAGCCTATAATGCAATGGTAAAAGGTGAAGGAAATACTAGTACTTCCCCATTTGCAGTTGTAGACGATGCTTATCATGATAATAAAACAGATGAATTTGTAATTCCAAGTGTAATTGTGAAGAATGGTAAACCGATAGCTACTATAAAAAATAAAGATTCTATAATATTTTTTAACTTTAGACCAGATAGAGCAAGAGAGATAACTAGAGCTTTAAAAGATAAGGATTTTAAAGGTTTTAAAAGAGAAAGTTTAGATGTAACCTATGTATGTATGACTCAATATGATAAAACTATTGAGGATGTGCAAATTGCGTATAAACCTGAGAGTCATGAGAATACATTAGGTGAATATGTTAGTAGCAAAGGATTAAAACAGCTTAGAATTGCAGAAACAGAAAAATATGCTCATGTAACTTTCTTCTTTAATGGTGGAGTAGAGGAGCCTACTAAGGGTGAAGATAGGGTGTTAATTCCATCACCTAAAGTAGCAACCTATGACTTAAAACCAGAAATGAGTGCATATGAAGTTACTGATGCAGTATTAGAATGTATTGAAAAAGATGAATATGATTTAATTATATTAAATTATGCTAATCCAGACATGGTTGGCCACACTGGAGTTATTGAAGCTGCAGTAAAAGCTATTGAAGTTGTAGATTATTGCTTAGGCAAGGTTGTAAATAAAGTACTAGACCATGATGGTACAGTGTTTATTACAGCAGACCATGGTAATGCGGAGTCTATGATTGATTATTCTACAGGTAAACCAATGACTGCACATACTACTAATCTGGTTCCATTTACATACGTAAGTAGAGAAGTAGGAACTCTTAGAAGTGGAGGAATACTTGCAGATATTGCTCCAACTATCTTAACAAAGATGAAACTAGATATTCCAAGTGAAATGAGTGGGAAATCATTAATTTAAGTTACTAAGTTATTAAGTTAGAATATTTAGCCATGCTAAATTTATTATAAACATAATATGAAGGAGGAAAAGAAATGAAACAATATGTTGAAATTATTGATGTCTATGCAAGACAAATATTAGATTCAAGAGCGTTCCCAACAGTAGAGGTTGAAGTTGTGCTAGAGGATGGTACAGTAGGGGTAGCTGCAGTACCTTCAGGAGCATCGACAGGTCAATTTGAAGCTGTTGAATTAAGAGATGGAGATAAATCTCTATACAATGGAAAAGGTGTATTAAAAGCTGTTGATAATGTAAACAACATAATAGCAGAAGAATTAATAGGAATGAATATATTCGATCAAGTTGCTATAGATAAGACTATGATAGAATTAGATGGAACTAATAATAAAGAAAAATTAGGTGCTAATGCTACTTTAGGAGTGTCTCTTGCTTGTGCAAAAGCTGCTTCTAATTACTTAGGACTTGGTTTATATCAATATATTGGTGGAGTTAATGCTAAAGTTTTACCAGTACCTATGATGAATATATTAAATGGTGGAAAGCATGCTGATAATAATGTGGACTTACAAGAGTTTATGGTTATGCCAGCAGGAGCTACATCTTTTAGTGAGGCTTTAAGAATGGGAGCTGAAGTTTACCATGCTTTAAAAGGAATCTTAAAAGCTAAAGGGCTAGGTACAGGTGTTGGTGACGAGGGTGGATTTGCTCCAGATTTATCATCAAATGAAGAAGCAATAAAAGTTATAATCGAAGCAATAGAAAAAGCTGGATATGTTCCAGGAAAAGATGCTTTCATAGCACTTGACCCAGCATCTTCTGAATTCTTTGAAGATGGAAAATATAATCTTGCTGGAGAAGGAAGAATGTTAACTCCTCAGGAGATGGCAGATTACTATGTAGAATTATGCGAAAAATATCCAATAATATCTATTGAAGATGGTATGGCTGAAGAAGATTGGGAAGGGTGGAAGTATTTAACTGATAAGATAGGTAAAAAAATTCAATTAGTTGGAGATGACTTATTTGTAACTAATACTTCTAGACTTGGAATGGGAATTGAAAGAGAAACTGCAAACTCAATTCTTATAAAATTAAACCAAATAGGAACTTTAACTGAAACTTTAAATGCTATAGAGATGGCTGCAAGAGCTGGTTATACTGCAGTAGTTTCTCACAGATCTGGAGAAACAGAAGATACTACAATAGCTGATTTAGTAGTAGCTACAAATGCAGGCCAAATTAAAACTGGAGCTCCTGCAAGAAGTGAAAGAGTTGCTAAATACAACCAGTTATTAAGAATCGAAGAAGAACTTGGTGATATGGCTGAATTTAGAGGATTAAAATCTTTCTTTAACATAAAAAGATAATTAATTTTTATAATAAAAATATCGAACAAATGTAAAATTTGTTCGATATTTTATTTATATATTAGAAATATATATTAATTTAATATATATATTTACATTTATTACTGTTTTCATTGTAAAAATATTTTTACTGTGATAAAATATATTACATGTATAAGGATAAAGAATTAAGGGGGCATAATAATGATAACAGCATTAAAGGTTGTAATAATTATTTCCGCATTAACAGTTATATTAGCAACATCTCTTCAAGAAAGTAAATCATCAGGTTTAGGTGGTTTAGTAGCTGGAAGTTCAGAAACTTTTTATAGCAAGAATAAAACTAAAACAAAGGAATCATTTTTAGCTAAACTTACTATAGTAGCAGCAGTTATTTTTGCAGGATCAATTATAGGAATAAACATATTTATACTTTAACTAAAAGCTATCCAGGGGGATAGCTTTTGTATTTAATGTTTGATAAAATTATATTAAAGATTAAATGTTTACACTTTAATATGATAACTTTATAATGTATATAGATGAATTTTTTAGTGATAGGGGAGAAAATAATGAGTGGATATGTTTCAAAACTTGAAACTTCAGAAATGGATTATCTTGTTGATGCAATTAGATCTCTTAAAACCAGAGAGGAAGTATATAGGTTCCTTGAAGATGTTTGTACAATAAATGAAATAAAAGCTATGGAGCAAAGACTTCAAGTTGCAAGAATGCTTAAAGAGAGAAGAACTTATTTAGATATCGCTAGTAGTACTGGAGCTAGTACTGCTACCATAAGTAGAGTCAATCGTTCTTTAAATTATGGAAATAATGGATATAAGGTAGTGTTTGAAAGAGTCGATTGGAAGGAATATGAAGATAAATAGAAAATTATAAGTAATCATAGATTAATTAGAAGAAAAAGTCTTACTTTAAAGTAAAATGTACCCTATA
>NZ_DLNT01000012.1:0-14863 GCF_002477055.1 Clostridium sp. UBA7503 | reverse complement strand
GAATAATTAAGATTTAAAATAGGACTGGGTTCTAAACCTAGTCCTTTTAAAAGAAAAATCAATAGGGTATCTTTAATGATTTTATAGTATGATGATTGCAAGGAATTATTTACAATTGACATAAGTGGAAACTTGTGATAAGTTGTTTAAGTAGCAATTGCAGTTAACGATATATTATCAAGAAAAAAATATTGGTTTTATAATAAAATTAAATACGCATAAACTAGGAGGTGTAGATTGTGAGAGTTAAAATAACTTTAGCATGTACTGAATGTAAACAAAGAAACTATAACACAATGAAAAATAAAAAGAATAATCCAGACAGGATCGAAATGCAAAAATACTGCAGATTCTGCCACAAACATACACTTCATAAAGAAACAAAATAGTTCTTTAAGAACTTGAAATATTTTGGGGATGTGAAAATTATGGCTGAAAAAGTTGAGGGTAAGGTAATTAACCCTAAAAAACGAATGAAGATAGTACAGTTTTTTATCGACTTAAAAGCGGAATTTAAAAGAGTAACATGGCCTACAAAAGATGAGCTTAAGAAAGCTCTTATGGCGGTAATATGCTTTTGTCTTCTTTATGCAATAACTGTAGGTTTGTTAGATGCTGGTTTTAAAAACCTTTTTAATTTGATTTTTAAATAATTTAAAAGGGAGGTAAGGGGACGGTAGAATTACGCCCCTGTAGCTATGACAGGAGAAAAAGCAAGATGGTATGTAGTTCATACATATTCTGGATATGAGAATAAAGTTAAGGCTAATCTTGAAAAAGCCATTGAAAATAGAAATCTTGAAGAATTCGTTCATGATATTCAAGTGCCTATGGAAGAGCAAGTAGAAATTAAGGATGGCAAAGAAAAGGTTACATTAAGAAAAGTATTTCCAGGATATGTGATGGTTAAGATGGTTATGACTGATGATTCTTGGTATATTGTTAGAAATACTAGAGGAGTTACTGGATTTGTAGGTCCTGGATCAAAACCGGTGCCTTTAACAGAAGATGAAATTTACAATATGGGAATAGTTGAAAAACAAGTTACTGTAGATGTTGAAGTTGGAGAACAAGTGAAAGTTGTATCAGGACCATTTGAAGACTTCATTGTTGCAATTACTGAAATATCTATAGAAAAACATAAAATTAAAGGATTAGTTAACATGTTTGGCAGAGAAACTTCTGTTGAACTTGATTTTAATCAAATACAAAAACTTTAAGACTTAGTAGAATGACGTCTAAAAGACTAAGTTCTATTTAAGTGGGAGGACTTATAAAAGTCCGATTACCACAATATAGGAGGTGTAAACTCATGGCTAAGAAAATAACAGGAATGATAAAACTTCAACTTCCTGCAGGAAAGGCAACACCAGCACCACCAGTAGGACCTGCACTTGGTCAACACGGTGTAAATATTATGGGATTCTGTAAGGAGTTCAACGCAAAAACTGCAGATCAGCCAGGTATGATAATACCAGTTGTAATTACAGTTTACCAAGACAGATCATTTAGTTTTATACTAAAAACTCCACCAGCAGCAGTATTATTAAAGAAAGCAGCTGGAATAGAGAGTGGATCAGGCGTTCCAAACAGAACTAAGGTTGCAACAGTTTCAGCAGCTAAAGTTAAAGAAATAGCTGAATTAAAGATGCCAGACTTAAATGCTGCATCATTAGAGGCTGCTATGAGCATGATAGCTGGAACAGCTAGAAGCATGGGAATAGTAATCGAAGAGTAATTTCAATTAATTCGGTGGGAGGCAAAAACCGTTAATACCACAAAGGAGGATGCAAAATGGCTAAAATGGGAAAGAATTACATAGAAAGCGCTAAGTTGATAGACAAGAATGCTCTATACACACCAGCAGAATCTATGGAACTTACAATAAAGACATCAAAAGCTAAATTCGATGAAACAATAGAAGTTCACGTAAGACTTGGTGTTGACCCAAGACATGCAGATCAACAAGTAAGAGGAGCAGTAGTACTTCCTCATGGAACAGGTAAAACTGTTAGAGTATTAGTTTTCGCTAAAGGAGACAAAGCAAAAGAAGCAGAAGCTGCTGGAGCTGATTTCGTTGGAGCAGAAGAACTAGTAGATAAAATCCAAAAAGAGAACTGGTTTGAGTTTGACGTAGTTGTAGCTACTCCAGATATGATGGGCGTAGTTGGAAGACTAGGTAGAGTATTAGGACCTAAAGGTTTAATGCCAAACCCTAAATCAGGTACTGTTACATTTGATGTAGCAAAAGCTCTAAATGATATTAAAGCTGGTAAAGTTGAATACAGAGTAGATAAAACAGCTATAGTTCACGTAGGAATTGGTAAGAAGTCTTTCGGATCTGAAAAGTTAATGGATAACTTCCATACTTTAATGGATGCTATTGTTAAGGCTAAACCAGCTGCTGCAAAAGGACAATATATTAAATCTGTTACTGTAGCATCAACTATGGGACCAGGAGTAAAAATTAATCCAACAAAAGTGTTAGATTAATATTGCATTAAATTTTTTAATGTGCTATAATACAAAAGTTGAATATATTCCGTAGACAGTAGGTGCTGAAAAGCGTAACTAAATACCTACCGAGGATGCTAATAAATGATTTTATTGGTCTCTTCGTGTCTGCGGAGAGACCTTAATTTTTTAATATACAGTGAAAGCTGTAAGGAGGTGGATACACAGTGCAAAGTAAAAATAGATCTTTAAAAGAAGCAAAAGTTGCTGAAATAAAGGAAAAGTTAGAAAAAGCTCAAGGAGTTGTTCTTAGTGAGTATCAAGGACTAAATGTTGAAGAAGATACACAATTAAGAAAAGCACTAAGAGAAGCAGGTGTTGAATATAGAGTATATAAAAATACACTAGTTACATTAGCTGCAAAGGAATTAGGAATTGAAGGATTAGATCAATATCTTCAAGGACCAGTTTCAATAGCTTTAGGATATGATGACCCAACATCACCAGCTAGAGTTTTAAATGACTTTGCAAAAACTCATAAAAAACTTCAATTAAAAGCAGGAGTAGTCCAAGGTGAGTTATTTGGTGAAGCTCAAATTAAAGAGATCGCATCAATTCCATCAAGAGACGTACTTATTGCAAAACTACTTGGAAGCTTCAAGGCTCCACTTTCAAACTTAGCATATTTATTAAATGCTATAGCTGAGAAAAAAGGTGAAGAAGCAGCAGAGTAATTAGTCTAAGTAAGAATTTAGAAAACGTAGAGAAAATAAAAAATATAATTTAAAAATTTCGGAGGTGCATTTTAAAATGACAAGAGAAGATATAATTCAAGCTATAAAAGATATGAGTGTTTTAGAATTAAACGAGTTAGTTAAGGCTTGTGAAGAAGAATTTGGAGTAAGTGCAGCAGCACCAGTAGCAGTTGCAGGTGGAGCAGTTGCTGGAGCAGCAGCTGAAGAAAAAACTGAGTTCGACGTAGTATTAACTAACGCTGGAGCTGGAAAAATAAAAGTTATAAAAGTTGTTAGAGAAATAACTGGATTAGGATTAAAAGAAGCTAAAGATATAGTTGATGGAGCTCCTAAAACAATTAAAGAAGCTGTAAGCAAAGATGACGCTGAAAGCATGAAAGCTAAACTTGAAGAAGTTGGAGCTACTGTAGAAGTAAAATAGTAAGTCAATGGATTTACATTGTGGAGTACTTAATTTAAGTACTCCATTTTTGTAACAAAAGAAATAAAAATAACTTAATAAATAAGTATATTATATATTGACATTAAATAAAAATAATGATAATATAATTCAATGCGAATAAAGTAAATCAAGTCATGTAATGTCCATATTTAAGGAGAAAATTCTTCGTATATTTATATAGAATTATAATTATGTGAATATTTTGCTGCAAATTGGATAGAATTGCATGATGAATAAGTGTAAGTCCGAAACACAAAGTCCTAGGGGAAAGTGTGTCTTGGGTTATTTTAGTTTATACAAGGGGTGAAAATTATATGGTACATCCTGTAAAAGTTGGTAAAAGGGAAAGGATGAGCTTTTCCAAAGTAAAAGATACGGCTGAAATGCCAAACTTAATCGAAGTTCAAATTGATTCATACGATTGGTTTTTAGCTGAAGGATTGCACGAGGTATTTGATGATATTAATCCTATACAAGATTATACTGGCAACTTATCTTTAGAATTTGTCAACTATAAATTGGATATGGAGAACATTAAGTATTCTGTTGAGCAATGCAAAGAAAGAGATACTACTTATGCAGCACCATTAAAGGTGAAAGTTAGGTTACAAAATAATGAAACAGGAGAAATAAAGGAACAAGAAGTCTTTATGGGTGATTTCCCAATAATGACTGATCAAGGAACCTTTGTTATTAACGGAGCTGAAAGAGTTATAGTAAGTCAGTTAGTTAGATCTCCAGGAGTATATTATAATTATACTGTTGATAAGACTGGTAAAAAGTTATTTTCCTCAACAGTTATACCAAATAGAGGAGCTTGGTTAGAATACGAGACTGACTCTAATGATGTAATTTATGTAAGAATAGACAAGACAAGGAAGTTACCTATTACAGTACTTATGAGGGTAATGCTAAACTATGGAAGTGATGCTGAGATTCTTGAGGTTTTTGGAGAAGAAGAGAGACTTAAAGCATCCTTAGAAAAAGATAATACAAAAGAAAAGAATGATGCATTACTAGAGATTTATAAGAGACTAAGACCTGGTGAGCCACCAACTGTGGATAGTGCCATTTCATTGATAGAGTCTTTATTCTTTGATGCGAAAAGATATGATTTATCAAAAGTAGGTAGATATAAATTTAATAAGAAGTTAGCTGTTAAATGGAGAATTACTAATCAAATAGCTGCTGAAAACATAATTAATCCTTCTACAGGTGAGATTATAGTTGAAAAGGGAAGTAAAATAAGTAGAGAATTAGCTGCAGAAATACAAAACTTAGGTATAAATTCTGTAGACATTCAGGTTGATGATAGAATTATAAGAGTTATAGGAAATAACTTTGTTGATTTGTCTAAACATGTAAGCTTTGATATTGCTGAGCTAAACATTAAAGAATATGTTCACTATCCTACATTAAAAGCAATATTAGAAACATATCATAATGAAGATGAAATTAAAGAACAAATAAAGGCTAGCGCAAACAAGTTGGTTCCAAAACATATAATTAGAGACGACATATATGCTACATTAAGCTATGAGTTGGGATTGGCGTACGGAATAGGATATGTAGATGACATAGACCATTTAGGAAATAGAAGATTAAGATCTGTAGGTGAATTATTACAAAACCAATTTAGAATTGGGTTATCAAGAATGGAAAGAGTAGTCAAAGAAAGAATGACTGTTCAAGATCAAGAAATAATTACTCCACAGGCTTTAATAAATATAAGACCTGTTGTGGCAGCTATAAAAGAGTTCTTTGGAAGTTCACAGCTATCACAATTCATGGATCAAACAAATCCATTATCTGAGTTAACACACAAAAGAAGATTATCTGCATTAGGACCAGGAGGACTATCAAGAGAAAGAGCAGGATTTGAAGTAAGAGATGTTCACTATTCTCATTATGGAAGAATGTGTCCTATAGAGACACCAGAAGGTCCTAACATAGGGTTAATTAACTCATTAGCTACATATGCTAAGGTTAATGAATATGGATTTATGCAGACTCCATATAGAGTTGTTGACAAGGAAACAGGTAAGGCCACAGATAAGATTATATATATAACTGCTGATGAAGAAGATAATTATCTTGTAGCGCAAGCTAGTGAGCCATTAGCTGAAGATGGAAGCTTCATAGATAAAAAAGTTACTGTTAGAGAAAAATCAGAAGTTATAATAGTACCAAGAGAGCAAGTTGATCTAATTGATATTTCTCCAAGGCAGATTGTATCAGTTGCTACAGCAATGATACCTTTCTTAGAGAATGACGATGCTACTCGTGCTCTGATGGGATCAAACATGCAAAGGCAAGCAGTTCCACTTCTAAAAACACAGGCACCAGTAGTTGGTACTGGTATAGAATTTAAAGCTGCAGTAGACTCAGGGGTATTACCTAAGGCTAAGAATGCAGGAGTTGTATCTTATGTTAGTGGAAATGAAATAAGAATAAAAAGAGATATAGATGGTGGTACAGATGTATATAACCTATTAAAATTCAAGAGATCTAACTCTGGTACTTGTATAAATCAACGTCCTATAGTTGATAAAGGAGAAAAAGTTGACATAAATACGGTTTTAGCTGATGGTCCTTCTACAGATTTAGGAGAAATTGCATTAGGTAAAAATATTAGAATTGGATTTATAACTTGGGAAGGTTATAACTACGAGGATGCTATGCTTATATCTGAGGAACTAGTAAGAGATGATATCTTTACTTCAGTTCACATTGAAGAATATGAATCAGAAGCTAGAGATACTAAACTAGGACCAGAAGAGATTACAAGAGACATACCAAACGTAGGTGAGGATGCTCTAAAAGACATAGATGAACGTGGAATAATAAGGATAGGTGCAGAAGTAAGGTCAGGAGATATTTTAGTAGGTAAAGTTACTCCTAAGGGAGAGACTGAACTAACAGCAGNNTTATTAAGAGCTATATTCGGAGAGAAAGCAAGAGAAGTAAGAGATACTTCGCTAAGAGTTCCTCATGGAGAAGCTGGTATAATTGTAGATGTAAAAGTATTTACAAAAGAAAATGCTGATGAACTTCCACCGGGTGTAAATCAATTAGTAAGATGTTATATAGCTCAAAAGAGAAAAATATCTGTTGGAGATAAGATGGCGGGAAGACACGGTAATAAAGGTGTTATATCTAGAGTGTTACCATTAGAAGATATGCCATTCTTACCTGATGGAAGACCACTTCAAATATGTTTAAACCCTCTAGGAGTTCCATCACGTATGAATATAGGTCAGGTACTTGAGGTTCATTTAGGATGGGCTGCTAGTGAACTTGGATGGCATATAGCTACTCCAGTATTTGATGGTGCTTTAGATACAGAAATTCAAGATTGCTTAGAAAAAGCAGGATATAATAGAGATGGTAAAACTGTACTTTATGACGGAAGAACAGGAGAAGCGTTTGATAATAGGGTTACAGTAGGATACATGTATATATTAAAGCTGCACCACTTAGTTGATGATAAGATACATGCTAGATCTACAGGTCCATACTCATTAGTTACTCAGCAACCATTGGGGGGTAAAGCTCAATTTGGAGGGCAAAGATTTGGTGAGATGGAAGTTTGGGCCCTTGAAGCTTATGGATCAGCTCATACACTTCAGGAAATTCTAACAGTTAAGTCAGATGATGTTGTAGGTAGAGTTAAAACTTATGAGGCTATTGTAAAAGGTGAAAATATACCTGAGCCAGGAGTTCCAGAATCATTTAAGGTACTTATTAAAGAACTTCAAGCATTATGCTTAGATATTAAGCTTTTAGATGAAAATCATGAGGAAATTAAACTTAAAGAATCTGTCGATGACGAAGTTGAAGATTTAGAGGTAAATATAGAAGGTAAAGAGGATTCTTTTACTAAAGAACCTGTAAAAGAATTTATTGAACCAATAGATACTGATTCATCAGATGTAGAAGAAGATTCAGATTTTGAAGACATAAAATTAGATGATTTTGATGATGAATTAGAACCAAATCTAGATTCAGGTTTAGATATCGATATAGAATCTGACATAGACAGTGATTTAGTTTTAGATGATTTTAATGATGAACATTAAATTGAAGGGAGGATGTACCCTTGTTTGAATTAAATAATTTTGATGCAATACAAATAGGGTTAGCTTCACCAGAACAGATCAGAGAGTGGTCTAGAGGGGAAGTAAAAAAACCTGAAACAATCAACTATAGAACATTAAAACCGGAAAGAGATGGTCTGTTCTGCGAGAGAATATTTGGACCAATGAAAGACTGGGAATGTCATTGCGGTAAATACAAAAGAGTTAGATACAAAGGTATAGTGTGTGACAGATGTGGAGTTGAAGTTACAAAATCTAAAGTAAGGCGTGAAAGAATGGGGCATATAGAACTAGCTGCCCCTGTATCTCACATTTGGTATTTTAAAGGAATTCCATCTCGTATGGGATTAATTCTTGATATGTCACCACGTTCTTTAGAAAAAGTACTTTATTTTGCTGCTTATGTAGTGTTGGACCCAAAGGATACACCACTTGATAAAAAGCAAATATTAACAGAAAAAGACTATAGAGAAGCTGTAGATAAATATGGTTATGATGGCTTTGTAGCAGGAATGGGTGCAGAATCTGTAAAAGTCTTATTACAAGATATAGATTTAGATAAGCTTTCTGCAGAACTTAAAGAAGATTTTAAAACAAGTACAGGACAAAAGAAAATAAGAACTATTAGAAGACTTGATGTCGTAGAATCATTTAGAAAATCAACCAATAAACCAGAGTGGATGATTATAGATGTAATACCTGTTATACCACCAGATTTAAGACCAATGGTACAATTAGATGGTGGAAGATTTGCTACATCTGACTTAAACGATTTATACAGAAGAGTAATAAATAGAAATAATAGACTTAAAAAGTTACTAGATTTACAAGCACCTGATATTATCGTTAGAAATGAGAAAAGAATGCTTCAAGAAGCAGTAGATTCACTAATTGATAATGGAAGAAGAGGTAGACCAGTAACAGGTCCAGGAAATAGACCATTAAAATCTTTATCAGATATGCTTAAAGGAAAGCAAGGAAGATTTAGACAAAACTTGCTTGGTAAGCGTGTTGACTACTCTGGACGTTCAGTTATCGTTGTTGGACCTGAACTTAAGATGTATCAATGTGGACTTCCAAAAGAAATGGCATTAGAATTATTTAAGCCGTTTGTTATGAAAAAGTTAACTGAAAGTGGAGTTGCACACAACATTAAGAGTGCAAAGAGAATGGTTGAAAGAGTTCAGCCTCAAGTATGGGATGTCCTTGAAGAAGTTATTCAAGATCATCCAGTATTACTTAACCGTGCTCCAACACTTCATAGGTTAGGAATTCAAGCCTTCCAACCAATACTTGTAGAAGGAAGAGCTATAAAATTGCATCCACTTGTATGTACGGCATATAATGCTGACTTTGATGGAGACCAAATGGCGGTACACGTTCCTCTATCAGTTGAAGCACAAGCAGAAGCAAGATTTTTAATGCTTGCAGCGCACAATATTATGAAAGCTTCAGATGGTAAACCAGTTTGTGTACCTACTCAAGATATGGTTCTTGGCTCTTATTACTTAACATTAGATAAAGAAGGGGCTAAGGGTGAAGGAAGAATGTTCTCATCACCAGAAGAAGTGATGATGGCATATGAAGTTAAGGATGTAGATATACATGCAGCTATTAAAGTTAAAGTATCTAAAATTATTAATGGTGAAAAACGTTATGGAATTATAGATACTACATTAGGAAAGCTTATATTTAATGAATCAATACCTCAAAATCTAGGTTTTATTGATAGAACTCTACCTGAAAATGAATTTAAATTAGAGATAGATTTCTTAGTGAGTAAGAAAAACTTGGGAAATATAATAGATAAATGTTACACATTATATGGTCCTTCTGAAACATCTAAGATGCTTGATAATATAAAAGCAAAAGGATATCATTTCTCTACTATCGGAGCTGTAACAGTAGCTGTTTCTGACATGGAAGTTCCAGAAATTAAGAAAGAATTACTTGCAGATGCTGATAATACTATTGAAAAGATAGAAAAGATGTATAGAAGAGGATTCATATCTGAAGATGAGAGATATGAAAAAGTTATAGACAAGTGGACAAAAACAACTGAAGAAGTAGCTGACGCGCTTATGGATAGTTTAGATAAGTTTAATCCGATAAATATGATGGCTGACTCAGGAGCCAGAGGATCTAAGAGCCAAATTAAACAATTAGCAGGTATGAGAGGGCTTATGGCTAGTCCTTCAGGTAAAATCATTGAACTTCCAATCCGAGCTTCATTTAGAGAAGGACTTGAAGTATTAGAATATTTCATATCTACTCACGGAGCTAGAAAAGGAAATGCTGATACAGCCCTTAAAACTGCGGATTCTGGATACTTAACAAGAAGACTTGTTGATGTTAGTCAAGATGTTATAGTAAGACAAGAGGATTGTGGAACTAAAGAAGGTTATGAAGTTAGTGAAATTAAAGAAGGAAATGAAGTAATTGAACCACTAAGCGAAAGACTTTCTGGAAGATATAGTGCTCAAGATATAATCCATCCAAAAACAGGAGAAGTTCTAGTTAAATGTGATGAGTATATGAATGCTGCTATGGCAGAAAAGGTTGAAAAAGCGGGCGTTAAGAAAGTTAAAATAAGATCTGTATTTACTTGTAACGCTAAAATAGGAGTATGTGCTAAATGTTATGGTATGAACATGGCAACAGCTCAAAAAATCGACATAGGTGAGGCTGTTGGTATTATAGCAGCTCAATCTATAGGAGAACCAGGAACTCAGCTTACAATGAGAACATTCCATACAGGTGGGGTTGTTGGAGCAGATATTACTCAGGGTCTTCCAAGGGTTGAAGAATTATTTGAAGCCAGAAAACCAAAGGGGCTTGCAATAGTAAGTGATTGTGCAGGTACAGTAAGAATGGAAGAAACTAAGAAAAAACGAACTGTTATAGTGACAAGTAACTCCGGTGAAGAGTTCACTTATGAAATACCATTTGGTTCAAGAATTAAAGTAATGAATGGTGATATAATAGATGCTGGAGATGAAATCACTGAAGGATCAGTAAATCCACATGACATAATAAGAATTAAAGGTGTTAAGGGTGTTAAAAACTATCTTTTATCTGAGGTTCAAAAAGTTTATAGATTACAAGGTGTTGATATAAACGATAAGCACCTTGAAGTAGTAATAAGACAAATGACTAGAAAAATAAAGGTAGAAGAATCAGGTGATACTGAGTTGCTACCAGGAACAATGATGGATATATTTGATTTTGAAGAAGCAAATGAAAAAGCTTTAGCACTAGGTGGAAAACCAGCTGAGGGTAAGATTGCATTATTAGGAATAACTAAAGCAGCACTAGCAACTGATTCATTCTTATCAGCAGCGTCATTCCAAGAGACTACAAGAGTTCTTACAGATGCAGCTATCAAAGGAAAGATAGATCCTCTTGTAGGATTAAAAGAAAATGTAATTATAGGTAAGTTAATTCCTGCTGGAACTGGTATGAATAGATACAGGGGAATTGAAATCTGTGAAAATAAGCCAGTTGCAGAGGTAGAAATTAACGCTTAATCTTAGAGTTAGTTCTATTGACATGAATTATATAAAGTGATAAAATACATTTTGTATGTGATTGATAAAATAGTATTTTATCACTTTATGAATTGAAATTATGAGGGGGGTTAGTATGGTGACTAGACTTGTTGGGGAAAAGGTTGTTGGAGTAAAGCAAACAGCTAAAGCCTTAAAGAACAATCTAGGTTGTAAGCTGTATGTTGCAAAAGATGCAGATAGCAAACTACTAGAACCTATACTTAAATTAGCAGCAGACAGATCCCTAGAAATTATAGAAATTGATACTATGAAAGAACTAGGTGTATTATGTGGAATTGATGTTTCAGCTGCAACTGCACTCATAATTTAAGGTTTGCTAATGACTAATTTATTATAGAATATCTATCATAATATTATTGTGTGAATAGATAAGCATTAGTAATTATTTTAAGGAGGTGAAATAATGCCAACTATAAACCAATTAGTAAGAAAAGGTAGAATGACATTAGCTTCAAAATCTACAGCACCAGCATTAAAAGAGTGTCCACAAAAAAGAGGAGTATGTACTGTAGTTAAAACAAGTACTCCTAAGAAGCCAAACTCAGCGTTAAGAAAAGTAGCGAGAGTTAGACTTACAAACGGATACGAAGTAACTGCTTATATTCCAGGTGAAGGACACAACCTACAAGAGCACAGCGTTGTTCTTATAAGAGGAGGAAGAGTAAAAGACCTTCCAGGTTGCAGATACCACATAGTCAGAGGAGCTTTAGACTCTGCTGGAGTAGCAAACAGATTACAATCAAGATCTAAATACGGTGCTAAGAGACCAAAACAAAAATAGGTCTTAATTAAAGAGTGCTATGCCTTCGAATTTATATAGATTTACATAGATTACAAGAGCAGAGCACTTTGCGGTAGAAATATCGAGTACCTATGAGTTAATTTTACAATGTTAAGGAGGGAAGAAAAGTGCCAAGAAAAGGATTTATTGCAAAAAGAGATGTATTACCAGATCCAATGTACAATTCAAAAGTTGTTACTAAATTAATAAACAGTGTTATGGAAGATGGAAAAAAGGGTGTAGCACAAAAGATATGCTATGATGCTTTCGATATCATTCGTGAAAAAACTGGAAAAGAACCTCTAGAGGTTTTTGAGGCAGCTATGAACAATATAATGCCATTACTTGAGGTTAAAGCTAGAAGAATAGGTGGAGCTACATATCAAGTACCTATCGAGGTTAGACCAGAGAGAAGACAAACATTAGGTATTAGATGGATGTTGCTAGCTTGTGAAAAAAGAGGCGAGAAATATATGAGAGAAAGATTAGCTAACGAGTTAATCGATGCCTCAAATAACACAGGAGCTGCAGTTAAGAAGAGAGAAGATACTCATAAAATGGCTGAAGCAAATAAGGCTTTTGCTCATTACAGATACTAATACAAGAACTGTTTTGGCTAAGGCCAAAACAGTTTTGTCGAATTTAAAATTACTCGCTAAGAGGAGGAAATAGGAATGGCTAGAAAATACCCTTTAGAGAAATTCCGTAACTTCGGAATTATGGCTCACATAGATGCAGGTAAAACTACAACAACAGAGCGTATTTTATTTTATACTGGTAAAACTCATAAGATAGGAGAAACTCATGAAGGTGCATCTCAAATGGACTGGATGGTTCAAGAACAAGAAAGAGGTATAACAATTACTTCTGCTGCAACGACATGTTTTTGGAAAGATCATGAATTAAATATTATAGACACTCCTGGACACGTAGATTTTACAGTTGAGGTTGAGAGATCATTAAGAGTTCTAGATGGAACTGTTACAGTACTTGATGCTAAGAGTGGAGTTGAGCCACAAACTGAAACAGTTTGGAGACAGGCAGACAAGTATGGTGTTCCAAGAATGATTTATGTTAATAAAATGGATGCTACTGGTGCTGATTTCTTCAGATGTATTAAAACTGTAAGAGATAGATTAAAGGCTAATGCAGTGCCAATACAAATTCCGGTAGGTGCAGAAGAAAACTTTAAGGGAATGATAGATTTAATAGCTAATCATGCTATCATAACTTATGATGATTTAGGAACTGATGTAAGAATTGAAGAAATTCCAACAGAGTTAGCTGATAAAGCTGAAGAGTATAGAATGGCTATGATAGAAGCTATAGCAGAAACTGATGAAGCATTAATGGAGAAGTACCTTGAAGGTGAAGAGATCACTGAAGAGGAATTACATGCTGCATTAAGAAAAGCTACTATAGCAAATGAAATAGTTCCATGTATATGCGGATCATCATATAAAAACAAAGGGGTTCAAGAAATGATAAATGGCGTTGTTGCTTATTTACCATCTCCACTAGATATCCCTGCTGTTAATGGTACTACATTAGATGGAGAAGAAGATTCAAGAGAAGCATCAGATGAAGTGCCAATGTCTGCTTTAGCATTTAAAATTGCTACTGACCCATTCGTAGGAAAACTTGCATTTACAAGAGTTTACTCAGGTATAATGAAAGGTGGTACTTATGTACTTAATTCAACCAAGGGTAAAAAGGAAAGAATTGGAAGACTTGTTAAGATGCATGCTAACCATAGAGAAGAAGTAGAAGAGTTAGAAGCAGGTGAAATCGGAGCAGTTATTGGACTTAAAGGAACTACAACAGGAGATACTTTATGTTCAGAAGATAAACCAATAATTCTTGAATCAATGGAATTCCCAGAGCCAGTTATATCTGTAGCTATTGAGCCAAAGACAAAAGCTGGTCAAGAAAAACTAGGAATAGCTTTAGCGAAACTTGCTGAAGAAGATCCAACATTCAAAACTTATACTAATCAAGAAACAGGTCAAACAATCATCGCTGGTATGGGTGAGTTGCACTTAGATATTATAGTAGATAGATTAACAAGAGAATTCAAAGTTGAATGTAACGTTGGTGCACCACAAGTTGCTTATAAAGAAACAATTAGAAAAGCTGTTAAGGCTGAAGCTAAATATGCTAAGCAATCAGGTGGTAAAGGACAATATGGTCACTGCGTAATAGAAATGGAACCAATCGAAGGGGAATATGTATTTGAAAATGCTGTTGTAGGAGGAGCTATTCCTAAAGAATATATTGCTCCAATTGATAATGGTATAAGAGAAGCAGCTAAGAATGGTATAATTGCTGGTTATGAGACTATAAACTTTAAAATTAGACTTGTACACGGATCATACCACGAAGTTGACTCATCAGAAATGGCATTTAAAATTGCTGGATCTATGGCATTTAAAAATGCTATGGCTAAAGCTGACCCAGTATTACTTGAGCCAATGGAAAAAGTTGAAATTACAGTTCCAGAAGAGTACATGGGAGATGTAATGGGAGATGTAAACTCAAGAAGAGGAAGAATTGATGGTATGGAAGCTATTAATGGAGCTCAAATTATTAGAGCCTTCGTTCCATTATCTGAAATGTTTGGATATGCAACTACTTTAAGATCAAAAACACAAGGTAGAGGTGTTTACTCAATGGTATTTGATCACTATGAAGAAGTTCCAAAGAGTATTCAAGAGCAATTATCTAAAAAATAATTAAGAATATATAAAAAGTGAAAATAAAAATGT
>NZ_DLNT01000037.1:0-6790 GCF_002477055.1 Clostridium sp. UBA7503 | reverse complement strand
CTATTTTGCGAAAGCCCCTTTAACTTTTTCTAATCTTATATTTCCAGTAGTAGTTACATACACTTGGCTTATACCTTCTTTAATGCAAATAACATTGTTAATATTATATATAGGTATAGATATTAACTGATTTTTTAGTATTTTTTCACATTTCTCATAGATAATTTTTCTTTTTTCGTCATTCATTTCATATTTTGCAGAATTAATAAGATTGTAATATTCTTCATTTTCAGATGATATAAGATTATTATTAGAAATCTTATGGAAACTCTCAAAATATTCTCCAGGATTTCTATAGCCGAAATCAAACCTCTGCAATACTATATCATAATCCCCTTTTTCAACAGCATTTTTCAATTCTTCTTTAGAATATTCTTTTAAAACTATTTCTGAATCAGTACACTCTTTAATATCAATACTTAAATCTTCAACAATTCTCTTATTCAAGTTATTTTTTTCAAAAATTACTTTTATTTCAGGCTTTTCATTGATATTAACCTTGCTAAAGAATTCTTTAGCTTTTTCAGTATTTCCAAAAACCGAGAATGCCTGTTCTGTTTTTTCTGTTTCCATCACATAGGATGTAGCTGGCGTAAGTAATTCTTTGCATATAAGTTGAGAATAGTATTCCTTTGATAAAAGTGAGTTTATAGCTATTCTAAAATTTACATCTCCACCAACAGTTTCTTTATCTGGGTTAAAACTTAAATAATATATAGCTGACCCATTAAAGCTTTTCACCATTGAATTTTGAGATAATCTTAAAAGTTCATTTATAGGAGCATCCATCATTATATCAATACTACCTGAAAAATAATCTGTATTAGTATCCGTTGACTTTTCAAAAATAGCTAAAGTATTTTCTTCGCTGTTTAAAAATGTAATTCTAATAGTTTCATCAGTAATTTTAGTTCTTTCATAATGCTTTTGATTTTTTTCTATATAGATTTCATCACTCTTTACATCTTTAATTACAAAGGGACCTGTATACCTTATTGAAGTAAAATTTTCCTTATACCTATCCAATGTTCCGTAATCTCTAAGGTTAAATACCGGGTTAGCTATGATATTAATAAAATAAGGGCTTTTATAATTTAGTCTAATAGCTATGGTACTATCATCTTTTACGTTTATTGCCACATTTGAAAAATCACTAATTCCTTCTCTAAACTCCTTAGCTCCATATATACAATCTAAACTACTAGCATATACATTATTTTCATCACTTAAAAAGTTTTTAAAAAAACTCTTAATTGCCTCTGCAGTAATTTTTTCTCCTGTGCTATAATATATATCCTCTCTTAATATAAAAGTGTATTCTAAGCCATCTTCTGAAGTTATTATCTCCTTTGCAAGTGCTGGTACTATTTCTCCATTATTATCTTCTTTTACTAAACCTTCAAAAAGTGTTATTAGCAAATCTTTATCTCTTACAGTATTTTCTCTTGTTAACTGTAACTCTTCAGGATTTACATTCATATTGTAAGTTATATAATCCATTTTACTATATTTTGCATAATTTAATTTATCTTTCTCAATAGATATACCCGCTAAAATTATTATAATGCAAAGTACTGTAAATATTATTTTCTTCACCACAACACCTCCTATATTTAAAATTATTTACTCATTTATTTCAAAATAAACAATTCTGATCAAGTTAACACAAAATTCTTCTTTTCCAATTGTAAACATGTGATATAATATTTATAATAATGTGTAAATAAATTGGAGGTATCTTATGGTTTACTTAGATATTATATTGAAAATATTAGGAATCTTATCTTTAATAACTTTTATGATAATAATCATTTGGGGATTTGTTGTTTTCAATTCTATATATAGCCAGCTGAGATATAGTAATTATATACTTGAAAAAATCTCACATATATTAAATATTTCATGTATAGATATGCACGCTAAAGAAAAGGAACAACAACAAAAATCTGAAATAATTGATGAAAACTCTAATTCAGAGCGTTTAGATAGTACTTCTGACTCTACTATCTAGAATAATAATTATTTAGTTATGGATGATACTCCTAATCAACAGAAAAATTTATATTGATTAGATGTATAGTACAATACAAATTATTTACTATAGCAATTAGCCCCATGGATAAAAACTCCATGGAGCTAATGCTTTCTACTTTAAATCATTCCCTTAAACTCTTCTTCAGAAATTACTCTAATTCCCAATTCTATAGCTTTATTATACTTAGAACCTGGGTCTTCTCCAACTATAACAAAGTCTGTTTTTTTACTTACAGAACCTGCTACCTTTGCACCGAAACTTTCTAATTTATCTTTAATTTCATTTCTTGAAAATTCTTTTAAACTTCCTGTAACTACAATGGTTTTATCTTTAAAAGGATTTTCATCTATTTGCTGAACTTGTTCCTCCCTTGGAGTTACACCCAATTTTAATAGCTCATTTATTGTTTCTCTAGATTTATCTAATGAGAAGAATTCAACTATATTTTTTGCAACTATATCTCCTATATCAGGAACTGATATTAATTCTTCAAAGGATGCTTTCTCAATACTTTTTAAAGTTTTGAATTTCTTTGATAAATCCTTAGCTGTTTTTTTACCTACATTAGGAATACCTAGTCCATATATAAATGAAGATAATTCACATTCTTTACTATTCTCTAATGCCGTTAAAAGATTTGTAGCTTTCTTATCTCCAAATTTTTCTAATCCAACTAATTCCTCTTTTTTTATTCTATATAAATCTGCTACGGACTTTATTCCAAGTTTTTCAAATAACTGTTCAGCAGTTTTTTCACTAAATCCAGCTATATTCATAGCTTCTCTGCCAGCGTAGTGAACTATAGTTTTTACCATTTGAGGCTTACATGCTAAGGTGTTTTCACAAAACAAATGCACTCCATCTCTAAATAGTTCTTCCCCACAACTAGGACATACTTTAGGCTCTTCAATAGAAATACTTCTTTCTAATGACTCCTCTACTACTCCCATTATTTCCGGAATTACATCATTAGATCTTCTAACAAATACTGTAGCTCCAACTTTCACTCCCTTACGCTGAATATCATCTAAGTTATTCAAAGTAGCTCTTTTAACTGTTACACCACCTAATTCTACTGGCTCAAGAATTGCAGTAGGACTAACTCTTCCACTTCTACCTACATTCCATTCTACATCCAAAAGCTTAGTAGTTGTTTCTTCTGCTTCAAACTTATAAGCTATTGCCCACTTAGGAAACTTAATTGTATATCCTAATACCTCTCTAGTTTTTATATCATCAATTGCTATAACTACCCCATCTATGTCATAATTCAAGTCGTTTCTAATATTATTAATATATTCAACTTGTTTTTCTATCTCATCAATATTAGTGCATGTTTCCATATAATTATCTATAGGGAATCCCATTTTTTTTATAAAATTCATCATTTCAGTATACGTATTAAATGGATTTCCTTTATTATATCCAACATCATAGAAGAAAGCAGATAAATTTCTTCTGGCAGTCTCCTTTACATTTAAATTTCTAAGAGCTCCAGCTGCTCCATTCCTTAAGTTCTTTAATGGAATAGAGGCATTTTTATTATAGTTTTCAAAAGCTTCCTTTGTCATAATAGCTTCACCATGAACTTCGATTATACTGTGATTATCTATTATGAGTGGAATGGATTTTATAGTTTTTACTTGACTAGTAATGTCTTCTCCAATTTCTCCAGTCCCTCTAGAAGATCCAACTATTAAAATCCCCTCTTGGTTATAGGTCAAATTTATAGAAAGTCCATCAAACTTTTTAGTAACAATATACTTAACACTTGGTAGTTTTTCTTCATGATTACTATTATACTCATTTATAACTTTGATATTTCTATTATGCCAATTCTTAATTTGTTCTATGGATTGAGCCTTATCTAAACTCCAAAGAGGAGCTCTATGTTTATATTTTTTAAATTCATCTAAAACTATATCTCCTACTCTTAACGTTGGTGAATAAGGTAAAACTTCTTCAAGTTCACTTTCTAAAACTTTAAGTTCATCATATTTTTTATCATATTCTTTATCAGATATGATAGGATTATCTAGTACATAGTATTCATAGGAGTATTTATTTAACTCCTCTACTAACTTTAGCATTTTACTGCGCTTATCATTACTCATTATAACGCTTCCTCCTATTAACTTTAAAATAGCTCCTATATATATTTAAAATTTAATTATAGGCTATGTTTTATTAACATCTAAAACATAGCCTATAATAAACTTATTCTGCTGTCTTCGTGGCTTTCTTACACTATATTAAGCTAGTTCAAGACCTGCCTTATTAAGCATAAGCTTTTTGATTCCCATATTGTTAAAAGCTATAGTAACTATAGTTTCTCCATTGTCTGAGGATATAGATACTACAGTTCCCACTCCAAATTTACCATGTCTTACTTTTACCCCTATAGTAAGTTCTTCTTTAGCTGCACATTTTTCAACTCCACATTCCATACCACTAATTTCACTTGAAGCCATAGGTTTCTTTGAATTATAAAAACCACTTCTAAAGGAGTGAGGATTATTATTAACTTTATTATTTACTTTATTGTTAATATTATCAAAATTTCCTCTAGATTGAGTTCCTCCATCATCATTCAAATCACATTTTAATTCCTTAGGTATTTCACTTATGAAGTCTGATATAGGATATCCCACAGTTCTACCAAATACCATTCGCTGCTCTGCCGATGATATATATAGCATTTCTTCAGCTCTTGTAATGGCAACATAGCAAAGTCTTCTTGATTCTTCCATCTCATTAAAATTATTCAAAGAAGCCATGCCTGGAAATATTCCATTTTCCATTCCAACTAAGAAAACTACCGGAAATTCAAGTCCTTTTGAACTATGAACAGTCATCATTACTACTGCATTATTCTCTTCATCTAAATTATCTATATCAGAAACCAAAGTTACCTTTTCTAAAAAGGCACTTAAGGATTTATCTTGTGAAGAATTTTCAAAGACTACAGCATCAGATACAAGTTCCTTTAAGTTTTCTATTCTACTTTCATCCTCGGCACTACTAGAGCATTTAAGCATTTTCATGTATCCACTTCTATCTAAAATATCCTCAATTAGTTCAGGTACACTTATATTCTCTGCATCCACTATAAGAGTATTCATTAAGCTCACAAATTTATTTATAGATGTTATAGCTCTTGCAGAAAGATTTGGTATAAATTCTGCATCTAAAAGTGCATCATACATGCATATATTATTTTCTGCTGCAAATTCCTGTACCTTAGCTATGGTTGTGTCTCCAATACTTCTTTTAGGCTCATTTATAATTCTTTTTAAACTTATATCATCAAGAGGATTATTTATCACTTTTAAGTAAGCCATAATATCCTTAATTTCTTTTCTTTCATAGAATCTGAGTCCCCCTACTATTTTATAGGTTATCTCATTCCTTCTAAAGGCTTCCTCAAATATACGCGATTGAGAGTTCATTCTATAAAGTATAGCAAAATCTTTTAAGCTTCTATTTTCTTCTCTTATCATTCTTTTAATTTGAGTTGCTACAAAGTTTCCTTCATCTATGTCGCTATAGGCTCTGTATACTTTTAACTTTTCTCCAGATTCACTTTCAGTTCTTAATACTTTATCTTTTCTTTGCGCATTATTTGTTATAACCTTATTAGCAGCCTCTAATATGTTTGATTTGGACCTATAGTTTTGCTCCAACTTAATAACCTTTGCTCTTGGAAAGTCCTTTTCAAAGTCCAATATATTATTTATATCTGCACCTCTCCATGCATAAATACATTGATCGTCATCTCCAACTACACATATATTTTCATTTTCATTAACTAAAAGCTTTATCAATTCATATTGACATTTATTAGTATCTTGATACTCATCTACAAGAATATATTTAAATTTTCTTCTATAAAACTCTCTAACCTCATCATTTTCTTTAAGCAGTTTAACAACTAAATAAATTAGAT
This sequence comes from Clostridium sp. UBA7503, assembly GCF_002477055.1. Lineage (NCBI taxonomy): Bacteria > Bacillati > Bacillota > Clostridia > Eubacteriales > Clostridiaceae > Clostridium > Clostridium sp. UBA7503. The sequence continues at coordinate 809 of NZ_DLNT01000037.1, read as the reverse complement.
CATCAAAATCCAAAGAATTTGTAGTTTTTAATTTCTTTTCATAGGTTAGATAAACATCTGCTATCTTATTCATTCGAAAGTTTCCTTCATTTTCTTTTTTAAACTTTTTTGCAGATATTAATTTATTTTTAGCATCGGAAATTTTTGAGATAATTTCTCCATCAGTTATGTCTTTATCATTGATATTAAGTTCTTTCATGCACTGCTTTACTAGTGATTTAGCATCGTAACTATCATATATAGTAAAATTTTTATTGTATCCTAACTTATCAATTTCTCTTCTTAAAATTCTTACACAACTAGAGTGAAAAGTTGAAACCCACATTGTATCAACTATATCTCCTACTAATAATTTAACTCTTTCCTTCATCTCTCCTGCTGCTTTATTTGTAAAAGTTAAAGCTAAAATCTGTGAGGGATATATATTTAAATCATTTATCATATGTGCCATTCTATAAGTAAGAACCCTAGTCTTTCCTGATCCTGCACCTGCTAAAATTAACAAGGGGCCTTCTACGGTAATAGCTGCTTCGTATTGCTCCTTGTTTAATAGCTTTTGTAAATCCATCTAATCACTCCTAAATTTATAGTTATCTAATGTAATTTATTAATCTTCCTTATCCTATAATACTATACTATGGATATTTAACCTATTCTTTATTATACCATATACTATGAATTTATAAACGACATATAACTAATTACTCAAGAGGTTACTACATCATAACCTTATATTGTCATTATTTTAATTGCTAATATGTTGATTAAATTGAAAAAGTCTTACTCTCTTTAAAATGTACCCTAAGTCA
>NZ_DLNT01000058.1:0-30191 GCF_002477055.1 Clostridium sp. UBA7503 | reverse complement strand
ATGGTTGATGTGGTTATGAGATATGGATTTACTGATTTTACACTAGAGAAATGGAAGAAAACCTTTGAAATAAAAGAATATTTTGAGGGCAAAATAGGAAAATCTATTTATAGTATTCTGCCAGGAATAGAAAAAAATACTTTGGAACTTTGTTAATTTCATTAAAAACCATGGATAGATATCAGTTATTTATACTGAACTATCCATGATTTTTTTATATTATATTACTAGAGATAATTTGGATACAATCCTAAGGTTATTGAACGTTATACATTCCATTCTTCTCCATGTATTGGAAAATAGCCTCTCCGTGTTTTTGTTCTTCTTTTTGTATGTGATTTAATACATCACGAACTCTAGTATCTCTAAATTCGAATATTGTAGTATCGTATGTTCCCGATACATATTTTTCAGTCATCAATAAATCTGTACACATATCAGCATCGGATAAATTAACTCCTCCTGATCGCATATTATTTGTATTTGTTGTGGAACCTTGAGCTGTCATATTTTGTCCTGAATTTTGATTTTGACTTTGCTGATTCTGTTGACCTTGTTGTTGCTGACCCATTTGAGGAAGTTGACCACTTAATAATTGATTGATGCTACCTAGATGGGTTCTTTCTGATTGTCCATTAGCATTAAAAATATCTTTTAACTGACTGTCCTTAGCTTGATTTGCATAATTTGTATACTTTTCAATGCAAATTTGCTCATGTTTTTTTTGATCCTCTAGTAAAGTTCTTTCTTTTTGTGATAATGTTATTTCCATAATACTGCACCTCCGATTATATTTTGTGTAGAACCAATTATTTTATACTAGTAAATGAAATAGTATTGAATTTTAAGCGGTATACTAGAAAAAACAGGTTAACACTCAATTTAGGTGTTAACCCTGTTTAGTATATATAGCAGATATAACAAAGAGAATTATATTACTATAAGGATTTGTTTTTTACAGTTTCAGAATTAAAGATTTCTTCATTAAATTCTCCTTCAGTTTTTGCTACAATCATTGTACATACTGCATCACCAGTGATATTTACAGAGGTTCTTGCCATATCTAAAATTCTATCAATCCCCATGATTAAAGCTATACCTTCCACTGGTAAACCTACTGACTGTAGTACCATGGATAACATAATCATTCCTACACCAGGTACTCCAGCTGTTCCAATTGAAGCTAAGGTGGCTGTTAAAATAACAGTTAAGAAAGAACTTAATGTTAAATCAACACCATAAATTTGAGCAATAAATACGGTAGCTACACCCTGCATAATAGCGGTCCCATCCATGTTAATGGTGGCCCCTAGTGGTAATGTAAAGGAAGCAACATCCTTTGAGATTCCTAAATTTTCTTCTGCAATTTCCATGGATACTGGTAAGGTTGCACTACTACTTGAGGTAGAAAAACCTACAGAAATGGCTGGGAAGAATTTTTTGAAAAATCTTATAGGACTTAATCTAGTAAATAATTTTAATAGACCACCATATACGATGGTAGCATGAATAAGTAAGCTTATTAAAACTAAAGACATGTACTTTATTAAAGGTAGCATTGCATCAAAACCTTGAGTGGCAAAGGTACGAGCAATTAAACCAAATACTCCAATGGGTGCAATTATCATTACGAAGTCTACGATTTTCATAATAAGGTCATTTAATTGTTGAAAAAGATTTGTTATCATTTTAGTTTTCTCACCTAGAGTAGATAAACCTACGCCTATTAACATGGCAAATACAATAATTTGTAGCATGTTCCCGTTTGCCATGGACGCAATAGGGTTGTTTGGTATCATATCAAGGATAACTTCAACCAATGGTGTAGCCTCTTTGATAGTAACTTCACTTAAACTAGAATTTGATAAATTTAATCCTACACCTGGTTTAAATACTGTAGATAGTGATAATGCAATTGAAATAGCAATAGCGGTAGTAGCTAAGTAAAATAATACTGTTTTTACTCCAATTCTACCTAACTTTTTAATATCTCCCATGCTGGCAGCTCCGTTGACTAGAGAAATAAAAACTAAAGGTACTACAAGCATCATAATAGCTTTTAAAAATGCCTGTCCAACTAAATAGAAAACCCCATTAATTAATAATTCATCGCGAATAAAACCCTTTGGAATAAAGTTGAATATAATACCCGTTATTAAACCTAGGATTAATCCGATAAATATTTTTGTTGATAAACTTATTTTACCTTTTTTCATTTTACCAATCCCTTCTAATGATTTTTATTATATAAATTAAATTTTTATCTAAGATTATAGAATTATATGGTGAGTAAAATTATATAATGAATAAAAACAAAAGTCAAACTTCAATTATTGGAAAAGTTAAAAAAGAATATGAAATATTTTAAAATCGATATAGTATTATTAAATTGAGTGTTAATCTAGTAATAATGCACATTAGCATTGGTTATAGATATGGATGTTGAATGTATAAAACTTTTGATATATACAATTAGATTTTGAAGGATTTTAAAATGAGTATGCAATATTCGTGTGAATAATATCAATGTAGTTAAGAAGAAAGATAAAACTTAAAAAATTGTTTGAATAAATTAACAAATAATAACATATAAAGGATTGTTATTTATATGGATATATTTTACACTTAGTATAATAGGTTAACAGATACTGTTTATCCGATGACTATAAGCTCTAATATTCCAATATTCTTCAAAGTGGGAGTAAAGAGCTCTGTTTATATTAAACTTTTTAGGAGGGGAATTTATGTTATTTATATTTATGGGGCCAAGCTGTTCAGGGAAATCTTCAACAGCAGAAGAATTAAAAAAACTTACAGATGTACAGATTTACAGTGGAAAAGATTATTTACGTATGGATAAAAATGAGAATAATGCATGGAAACTATTTGAGGAAATATTGAAAGAAGGTTGTAATAACAAAGATTTACACTCAAAATCAATAATCTATATAATCTCAGAAAAAAAGGATATGGTTAAACTTAAATTCATTAAGGGTGCTATTACTATAAATTTTACAGCTGATGCAGAAATAATAAAATCCAGATTTGCTAAAAGGATGAATGGAGTTTTACCAAGGTCAGTAGAAAGTATGATAGACAAGCAGTTACTTGAATGGAAAGACATAACTGCAAAGTTACATGTAGATACAAGTAAAGACAGTCCTAGTGATATAGTTAAAAAAATTTATGATCTAGGATTAATGGATAATAATGTATAGGTACTATACTAATATACTAGGGGCTGGTTGGAATTTATAATTTATGATAAATGCATTAAAAAATATAATACTAAGATTAAATTATGTAATTTTTACGAAAAATATTGGTATTGCAATAAATTAATAAAATAGTATAATAATTTTGTTTGCTTTATAAGTTTTCCATGGTAAAATTTATACATAACATATGGGAGGTGCTATAAAGTGATTATTGCTACTTGTTAATTAATTTTTAATGTGAAAATTAATACTAAAAGAAGTTTTAACTACCTAATTATTTAGGTTTATTTGTTGTACTTCTTTAGAAAATTTACAAGTAAGTAATGTGAAGTTTATAGAACTAAAATTAAAATCTTTTTTACACTTTATATAGTATATTTATTTTGTTGTGTAAAATATTGTAGATATTTTGGTTGTAATGAGGCGTTGCTTTATTACAGCCTTTTTAAATTTAGTTAGAGAGGTAAAACATCTAACCCTTTAAATTAGATAGGTAAAAATGAAAAAATAGATAGGATAAGGGGTATGAATATATGAAAAATCAAGTAAATAATGAATTTATGGAAGTATTAAATATATTTAATGAAGCCTATGTTAAAAGGGATATTAATGAAATAGATAGCTTTATGGATAAATTATTTGATAAGGATGAAAGTGTAACTATAGTAGGTACATGTGATGACGAGTGGTGTATTGGATATGAGGAAGTTAAGGATATATTTTTAAGTGACTGGGAATATTGGGGAGATTTAAGAGTTATAGCTGATGAGGCTACTGTAATTGAACTTGAAAATACAGCTATAATTTATACTCCAGCTACAGTGAAATATTCTTTTAACAGTAGAAGTGACACATATACACGTTACTTAGGATATATTAAAGAATATTTTGATGAAGGTTCTGATGAAAGTAAAAAATCTAATAAGGTTAAATTAACAGAAATTAATTGGACTTTATGTCATTTATTAAATCAAAGGGATAATATAGAAAGAGATTATCTATGGGATATACGTATTTCCTTTATATTAATAAAAAAAGAAAATAGATGGATTATAAAACATATGCAGTTTTCTTTACCTGTAGTTGGACATCTACCAGATGTAAGGGAATATAAAGATAGTTATGATAGAACTCAGGTTAATAAAAAGATAAAGGAATTAGAAGAAGCTTATCATAAAAATAAGTTAATGAAAAATGAAATAATAGATTTAATAAAAGACTTTAATAGTGAGTATCTAGATAAGAATATGGAATTAAATTTGATAATTGATAAATATTTTTCTACTAATAATATATTTGTTGCTAATACAGATAAAGAAATATTCACTAGTAAAGAAGAAATTAAGAAGCTAATTAAGGGGCATAGAGGATGCTATGATGAGATCAGGTTAGACAGTGAGAATTCTATGGTTGATTTTAATGAGGATATAGCTTGGGTAGTAATAAGAGGTACTATGGAAAAAGTTATTTCAGAAGAAGAGTCCTTTGAAAATACAGTTAATAAAATAAAGGATATATTTAATAAGGATTTAGATGATAAAGAGAAGCTTTTTAACATTAGAAGAAGAATTGCTGAAACCTTCAAAGAAAATGCTAAAGGTGAAGATTATATATGGCCATTTAGATTAGAGGGTGTGCTTATTAAAGAAAATAACAAGTGGGTATTTAAATATCTCCAATTTGCTTTTCCTTTTAATTATATTCTTGAGGGAAAGACAGAAGCGGCATCTTTAATAAAGAAAAATTAATAACAAAGAGACTAGTAGGGAAAAATCTTACTAGTCTCTTTCCGTAAATAAGGTTTATTCAAATAGTATGAAAAGCAATTAAGGGGAATAATATAAATCTCAGTTAATGCAAATAAATATACTTGGGTGATGTAAATGGATAAACTTATAAGCAATAAAAATCTTATAAAAATTAGCTCTAGGATAATAATTATTATTTACTTTATTTTTTTATGTATTGATTTTATAACCAAAGATTTAAAAAACACATATTCAGTCACATTAAAATATTCAGCTATAGTGCTTTGCTTTATCATATCCTTATTAATTAAATCCCATGGATATAGCAAAAGAGATAAAGGTTTAGTTCAGCTTGCTCGGCTATTTACCTTAATTGCAGATTATTTTCTTGCAATTTCCGGCAATTATATCATGGGAGTTTTTTTCTTTTCTCTAGTTCAAATAACTTACATAATAAGGCATAGTATTATGGAAAATAGTAAATATAAAAACTTATTGTTTTTTATAGTATCATTGTCCATAGCCTTAACAGTTTCATTAAAAATAGAAATAGCATCAATAGGAAAAAATCTTGTTGTTTTAGCACTTATATATGCATCTTTATTAATCACTAGTCTTTACTCCTCAGTGAGTACTATAACCAGAGGTAAATATTCTCAAAAAACTTCATGGATAATTGCTTTAGGTATGTTTTTATTTTTTATGTGTGATTTAAATGTAGGACTTTATAATATAGTAGCAGGAGGCAACATAAAATTTTTTCTGGGTTTTTTAATATGGTTATTTTATCTTCCTTCTCAACTTTTACTTACACTAAGTGGATTTAAAGTTCAATATCTAGAGAAAGTTTTTTGTAATATTTAACTTTAAAATATTATGAATAATTATTTAAAATCCTACAAAATATAAATACTTAGATAAGAGATAAGTCTAGCTAAGAAATGTATTTAGATTAAGATGAAATTAGAGTTGTTTAGCTATAATTTCAAATGATTATTATATTTTAGAAAGGTGAAGATTATGTTATTAATTAAAAATGGTAAAATATTGACCATGGCTGGTGTGAATTATGATAAGGGATGTGTCTTAATAGATGGGAAAAAAATTATAAAGGTAGTAGAATACATTGATGAAGATAACAGTGACATTTCTGAAGTCATTGATGCAAGCAATTGTATAGTTATGCCTGGAATAATAGAAGCTCATAGTCATATTGGTATTCAAGAAGAAAGAAAAGGTTTCGAAGGTAATGATTGCAATGAAATGACTGAGCCAGTTACACCTTATCTTAAAGCCTTAGATGCTATTAACCCTATGGATTCCACTTTTCACAAGGCCTTGAGTGCTGGGATTACTGGAGTAATGGTTGGACCAGGAAGTTCAAATGTGGTGGGTGGACAGTTTGTATTTATCAAAACTCACGGTAGAGCAATAGATAATATGGTTGTTCTGGAACCTGCTGCAATGAAGGTTGCATTTGGAGAAAATCCAAAATCAAATTATAATGACAAAGATAAGATGCCAACATCACGTATGTCCATAGCCGCTCTTTTACGAGAAGAGTTGTTTGAAGCTCAGCAATATTATAAAAATAAGAAAAACTCTCAACAATCGAGTAATGAAAACACGGATTTTAATGAAGAGTTTAGAAAAGAATGTTGGATACCTGTATTTGATAAAAAGATACCTTTAAAAGCACATGTACATAGAGCGGACGATATTCTAACTGCAATACGCATAGCTAAAGAATTTGGATTAAAAATGACCCTTGATCATTGTACAGAAGGACATTTAATTGCAGAAGAGATAAAGGAGTCAGGATTCCCAGCTATAATTGGGCCAACTCTATCAGTGCGTAATAAAATAGAAACACAAAATATGGATTTTAAAACAGCAGGCTTGTTGCATAAGGCGGGTGTAAAGGTAGCTATTACTACAGACCATCCAGTTACAAGAATACAAGACTTAGCAATTTGTGCTGGGTTTGCAGCAAAAGAAGGATTAGGTATAGATGAAGGACTTAAAGCAATTACAATAAATGCAGCTGAAATATGTAATGTATCACATAGAGTTGGAAGTATTGAAGCTGGAAAAGATGCTGACATTGCAATCTTTGATGGCAATCCCATGGAGATATTTACAAAAACTTTGTATACAATAATTGATGGTGAAGTTGTTTATAAACCATAAGACTAGCTACAATAATATTTAAGAACATTTTTTGCTTTAAAACTAAATAATTTTTATTACTTTTATTATAATGAAAGTGGCAATGAAACCAGCTAATACTGATTTTGTTGCCACTTTCTTACGTGTAGAAACAAATTCTTTTGTTTCCATAGATTGAGTCTGTTAAATATTATTATTTGTTGTTGTTATTATTGTTGTTGTTCTTGTTATTATTGTTGTTATTTTTGTTATTATTGTTGTTGTTATTTTTGTTATTTCTACAATTGTTGTTTTCCATGACATATCACCTCCTACCTAACTTATAATTTGCAAAAAAAAATATATTATTCATTCTAATAAAAAGTATCAATAAAAATTTTTACCTTAAGTTTTTTCCTATTTAAGTAATTTTACACTAGACTAATTAGAAAAAGTTTTTTAAAATATAAGATAAATTAATTTAATTTTTAAAATTAATATAAAAGAATGCATTTTGTGAAATTACTCAAGAAATTAAGATGATAAAAATTAATTTCTTATGGAAGCATAGTAATTTATGCCCTTAAGTCTTAAGCATAAAAAACAAATTGCAAGAAATAATAAAGCTATAAAAAGCTATTTAGGAGGAAGCAATGATAGAAAAAACACAAAAGAAGGCAATAACATTTATTGAAGCCATTGCAATAGTAGTTGGAATGATAATAGGCTCTGGAATATTCCTAAAGCCAGGTATAGTTTTTAATGATTCAGGCTCACCTATAATGGGTATAATGGCTTGGATAGTTGGAGGTATTATAACTCTAGCTTCTGCACTTACCATTGCAGAAATAGCTTCATGTATACCTAAAACTGGTGGGTTATATGTTTATCTTGAGGAGCTGTATGGAGAAGTATGGGGTTTTCTATTAGGATGGGTTCAAACAGTAATATCTTATCCTGCATCAGGAGCAGCATTAGCCATAGCTTTTTCCACTTATGCTNNTTTCCAGCAAAAACTTCTAGCAGTAGGAATATTAGTGTTTGTAATAATCATGAATATAATTAGTACTAAGTATGGAGGGGCAATTCAAACTATTTCAACAGTGGGGAAGCTTGTCCCAATAGTTGCTATTATTATATTTGGATTAATTAGTGGTAAAACTCATGATTTTCGCTCCGTTACCGTTATGACTGAAGGAGCTGGTTTTGGAGCTGCAGTATTAGGTACATTATGGGCTTATGATGGATGGATAGGTGTTACAAACATAGCAGGAGAATTAAAAAATCCAGCTAAGGAAATGCCTAAGGCAATTATTTTTGGAGTTACATCGGTTATATTTATATATGCACTAATAAGTATAGCAATGGTTAATGTAATGCCCATTGAAAATATAGTTGCATCAACGACACCAGCATCGGATGTAGCAGTTTCACTATTTGGGAAAGGTGGTGCTGCATTTATAACAGCAGGAATTATAGTATCAGTATTTGGAGCTATGAATGGATATTTATTAACCGGTTCTAGAGTACCATTAGCTATGGGGCAGAGAAAACAATTGCCTTATTCAACTCAACTGGGTAAAATACACGATAAATTTGGAACTCCTACTAATGCATTAATTCTTGAAGGCATGTTAGCTACTATTTATATTTTTTCAGGAACATTTAATGCTCTTACGGACTTATTAATATTTGTTTTATGGATATTCTTTGTTATGGGTGTCTTTGGTATATTTAGACTTAGAAAAAAAATACCTGCAGATAAAAGACCATATAAAGTTCCTCTATATCCATTCATACCATTGGTGGGGATATTGGGAGGAGTTTACATACTATATAGCACAATTGTATCGGCACCATTGAATTCTATAATAGGAATAGGGATAACTCTTGTTGGACTTCCAATATTTTATTATTTAAAAAGAAGATAGTATTTAGCCTCAATGAATTGAGGTATGACTCTAAATTAAAAAAGATTGATTCAGATAATTATTTGAATCAATCTTTTTTATAATGTATAGAAAACTATTTAAGCAAAAATTCAATAGAAAAGTAAATACAATAAAAATTGAATCTTACACTATTCTTATAACTGAATTATTAAGATAAATTAAGCAATATATATAAAACATGAATAAAGTGTGAAGGAGTTGATAATATGAAAATTGAAGGTATAAAAAAGTTAGTTTTAAAATTAGTATTGCAACAGTGATAATAACTCTAATAACAGCGATTACTATAAGTGTAGTTATGTCTTATATGAATATTCAAACTAGCAATAAACTATTAGATAGTGAAAGACAAATCTTAAATGAAGATTATGATATGAAAATTAAGGAACAAGTAGAAATTGTTATTGGTATGAGAGATACAATAAATAAAAACACTGAAACAGGAAAACTTACTGTTGAAGAAGCTAAGAAGCAAAGTGCAGATTTAGTAAGAGAGTTGAAATTTGGTGAAGAGGGTTATTCTTGGATCGATACTGTTGAGGGTGAAAATATAGGATTTTAACATATTTATTTATGAAGAAGTAATTGAAATTTGATAACAAAAAATAGTATAAAATTGTTTATATGTATTTTATAATATTCTTTGTATGTGAAAATAAAATCAATTTAAAGAAATAATAAGAAATATTTAGCTTACACTATTTTAATATATTCATTGATACGATAAATAAAATAATATATTATAAAATATAAGCTAAAATGAGGGAGGCTGAAATTGTGAAGTTTAAGGGTGTGAAGGTTAAAGGTATAAAAATTAAAAGTATTAAGGTAAAGATGATTTTGTTACTTATGCCTGTAATAATAGCTTCTATGGCTGTACTGGCATATATGAGTTATTCAAGTGCAGAAAAGATAATAAATAGTGAGCTTGAAATAAACATGAATAGTAAATTAAATGAAAAGTCGCAAGAAATTGAAAAGAGTTTGGAGAGGCATCAGAAAATATCTGAAAGTTTAGCTAAAGTGGCTGAGAATTCTATATCATCTATGACTGAAGAAAATTATAAAGGTGTGTTGGAAAGTTTAATTGACACGAATGATGAAACCTTTGGAGCTGGTGTTTGGTTTGAACCATTTAAATATAAGAAAGATATTCAGCTATTTGGACCTTATGCATATAAATTAAATGGTAAAAGTACTTATACAAATGAATATAGTAAGACAGATTATAAAACAAGTGATTGGTATAAAATGGGGCAAGACACTGATAAGAGTGTTGAATGGTCATCACCTTATTATGATGATGTAGCGAAAGTTTCGATGATAACTGCTACATGTCCAATGCATGATTCAAATAATAATTTTATAGGAGTTACCACAGCAGATATAGATTTATCTACTTTGCAAAATAATATAAAAAATATGGAAATAGGTACACAAGGAAGAGCATTTTTAATAGATAAAAGTGGTTTATATGTTGCAGATGTAGATCAATCTAAAATTATGAAAACTAATATAAAGGATGATGAAAATTCTACATTGTCAGTCTTAGGTAAGAAAATGCTAACTGATAAGAATGGTCAAGGAACATTTACTGATGATAAAGGAGTTCAAAAGGTGTATTATAGCGCCGTAGAAGGTACAGAGTGGATTATTGCTGTATGTATTCCTGAGGAAGAAGTATATCTTCAAATTAATTCACTAAGAAATAAAATCAGTATAATAATAGTAGTTGCAATTGTAATAGTAGTATTATTTATATTATTTTTTGCAAATTACATAGGAAAGAACATTAAAAAGGTTAATGCTTTTGCTATGAAGATTGCAAACGGAGATTTAACAGAAAAACTAGAATTAAAAAGCAATGATGAGATTGGTGAAATGAGTAAGTATCTGAATAAGATGACAGAAAACATTCATTCTATCGTAAAAATTATAATGGAGAATTCAGAAAATATAAGTGCATCTGCGGAAGAACTTTCAGCAACTGTTGAGGAATTAGCAGCTAAAACTGTAAATGTTAACGAGGCTGTTAATACTATTGCAGGTGGTATGCAGGAGTCAGGTGCTGCTACAGAAGAGATAACTGCATCTGTTGAAGAAGTGGATTCAAGTGTGAATATATTATCTTCAAAGGCTATGGAAGGAAGCAATAATGCAAGTGATGCTAAAGTGAGGGCCAGCAAGGTAAAGGAGAATAGCAAAGAGATTAAAAAGATAGCAAAAGAACTATACATTCAAAAGGAAGCTAATATGAAAAAGGTTATAGAAGAAAGTTTTGTAATAGATAGTATTAGGGTTATGGCAGATACAATATCATCTATAGCTGATCAAACTAACCTACTAGCTTTAAATGCGGCTATCGAAGCTGCAAGAGCAGGAGAACAAGGACGTGGGTTTGCAGTAGTTGCAGAAGAAGTAAGAAAACTTGCAGAACAATCTTCTGGTGCTGTAGTAGAAATACAAAAGACTATAGAGTCAGTAAAACAAATATTTAATAAAAGTATAGAAACGGGAAATGACATATTAAAATTCATTGATGTAGATATAATGAAAACTTATGATGAATATGAAGAAACAGGTAATCAATATCATTTTGATTCTGATTTTGTAAGTAATATGTCAGAAGAAATAGCAGCTATGTCACAAGAAATTACAGCTACAGTGGGACAAGTAAGCGAAGCCATTCAAAATATGGCGGAGTCTGCTCAAGAATCTAGTGAGAAAGCAGAAACTATAAAAGAAAACATGGATGAAACCACAAAAGCTATAGAGCAAGTAGCTCAAACGGCACAAAGCCAAGCGGAACTTGCACAACAATTAAATGAAGTGGTTCAGCAATTTAAAATATAAGATAGAAAATTTATATCCTAAAGTGTTAAAAAAACAAAGTAATATTTAGTTAAATAAAAAAACAGGTGAGGAGTCTCATCTGTTTTTTGTTTACAAAAAAAGATGAAAAGCTTTAAATTGAAAAAATAAAAAAAAACGTTAAAATTTTATTGAAATTTATAATTATTTTATATATAATTTTAAATTAAATACTTCTAAATGTTAATAAAGTATAAATAGAAGATCTTATATTAACTGTAATTTAAAAACATATGATATTGATATATGCTGAAAATTTTTTAAGATATATTATGGATTTTCAATAGGATTGCAATATATTGTTAATAAAATGTCAAAACCCATTGAATAGTATAATTTATGGGAATTTTTAAATATGATTAATGTCTGAAAAGCCTTGGAACATAAAGATTTTTATCTATATGGATATAGAAAATATAATGGCTGCAAGAAAATATGAATATCAAAAAGAAAACTATTCAATTATCTGAAAATTTATATTATAATAATTATAAAATATATTTAAACAATTAAGGGGGAAAGTTATGGACAATAATACGAGTAACAGAGGACAATGGGCATCTAATATAGGTTTTATATTGGCAGCAGCAGGTTCAGCAGTAGGTTTGGGTAATATATGGAAATTTCCTTATTTAGCAGGTGCAAATGGTGGAGGAGCTTTTGTTGTTATTTACTTAGCTATGATTGTAATCATTGGATTTGTAATTATGCTAGGAGAGATGGCAATAGGGCGTAATACTCATTTAAGTTCAGTGGGAGCATATAGAAAATTAAGTGAAAAGTGGGCCTTCGTAGGTTTTATTGGAGTAGTTGTGGGATTTTGTATACTAGCATTTTATAGTGTTATAGGTGGTTGGGTACTTAATTATATAGGTAAATATTTAATTGGAGGTATATCAGGAGCAGAAGCAGGAAGTTATTTTAGTGGATTCATAGCAAGTACTACTCAACCTATTGTATGGCATTTAGTATTTATGATTCTTTGTTGTGTAATAGTATTAAAAGGAATAGCCGGTGGTATCGAAAAAGCAAGTAAATTTATGATGCCAGCACTATTTGTATTATTAGTTGTAATTGCTATTAGATCAGTAACTTTAGATGGAGCAATGGAAGGAATAAAATTTTTCCTAAAACCAGATTTTTCAAAGGTTACAATTGGAACAGTTATGGCAGCCTTAGGACAAGCGTTCTTTTCCTTAAGCTTAGGAATGGGGGCAATAATCACCTATGGTAGTTATTTGGGAAATACAGAAAACTTAGAAAAGAATGCAGTTATTATACCAGCTATAGATACAATGGTTGCTTTACTTGCTGGATTTGCAGTTTTACCAGCAGTGTTCGCCTTTGGATTTGAACCAGGAGCTGGGCCAAGCCTTATGTTTATAACATTACCTTCAGTATTTGATTCAATGCCTTTTGGACAATTTTTTGGTATTTTATTTTTCATATTAATTTTATTTGCTGCATTAACATCAGCCATATCTTTGCTTGAAGTTGTAGTATCCTTTGTAATTGATACTTTTAAAATAGAAAGAAAGAAGGCCACTATAATAATATCAACAATTTTATTTTTTATAGGAATACCTTGTTCCTTGGCAAATGGACCAATTATGAAAGATGTATTAATATTTGGATACAATTTCTTTGATTTTATGAGTTTCTTAGCTGAAAATTTACTTATGCCATTAGGAGGACTTCTAATGTGTATATTTATAGGATATGTATGGGGTGTTGACAATATTTCAGATGAGATTAGTTGTAATGGTAAGTATAAATTCAGAAGTAAGCCATTCTTTATATTAATGATAAAATATATTGCACCAGTGCTAATATTCATTATATGGTTAAATGCCATAGGGGTATTACCATATATATTGAAAATATTTGGAATAACATTATAATAAATTTTAAGGAATACTCAAAACAATATTATTGTTTTGAGTATTCCTTTATTTAATGTATTATAAAACATATAAAGATATTAATCGTAGGATAGGAGTAGATTACTAATGAATATAAAAGAAGAAAAAAGGCAACTTCGTAATAAAATTATGAAACGTATTGCTGAATTATCAAAGGATTATACGTTAGAAGCAGATAAGAAAATTTATGAAAAAGTAATAAATCTTAAGGAGTATAAAGAAGCAAAGATTATATTTTGTTTTGTAAGTACAGAAGATGAAATTAATACAAGAAATATCATAGAGAATGCATTAGAAAGTGGTAAAAGAGTTGGAGTTCCCAAATGTATAGGTAAGGGTATTATGGAGGTACATGAAATCAAGGGCTATAAATCTTTAAAGAATGGAAAGTATGGGATATTAGAACCTAAGGATGAATGTCCATTAATTATGTCAGAAGAAATAGATTTTGCTATAATACCTTGTGTTTCTTGTAATATGGAAGGATACCGTCTAGGTTATGGAGGAGGATTTTATGATCGTTACTTAGAACATGTTACCTTTGCTACAGCTGTTATATGTAGAGAAAAAATTACCTGTGATTATATTCCTTATGATGAACATGATGTGAAAATTCATAAAGTGATTACAGATAGATAAATTAAGATAATTCTATTTTGAAATTTTACTAACATAAATAGCTTTTATCCATATAATAACTATGGATAATATTTTTTAGGAGAAAATTATGGGAAGAGGTTTTATAAAAGTAGAACTTTTTACTGCAAGAGAGGTGGTACCTGTTTCAGGCGGAAATATATTTATTTTAAAAAGCACTTCAGTAGATTTTGATAAAGGTCGTATATTAACTACAGATTCTAGTGGGATAACGAAAATATTAGAAGTAGATACACCAGATATTGAACTATCAAAAAATAAAGATTCTGAACAAATACCATATTCAGTATATGATTTATACGTTAGAGCACCTGGATATAAGGATGCAGTGGTAGAAGGGGTTCAAGTTTTTCCTAATGAAGTATCAATACAACAAGTAGAAATGATACCTACTACTAAGGAAAGAGAATTCTTAGAGGAATTAGAGCATAATTATATTCCACCACATCAGTTGATAGAGGAAATGCCTAGAATTCAGGTAGAGGATAAAGAGCCAATTTTTCAAAGTAAGGTGTTGATAAGACCATATATTCCGGAATTTATAACAGTACATTTGGGTGCACCATCATCCTATGCAGAAAATGTTACTGTAAGATTTCCAGAATATATAAAGAATGTGGCATCTAGTGAAATATATCCTACTTGGCCAGAGGAGGCTATAAAAGCCAATATATATTGTCAAATTTCCTTTGCATTAAATAGGGTATATACGGAGTGGTATAGAAATAAGGGATATAACTTTCACATAACTAACTCTACAGCTTATGATCAGTACTTTATTAAGGGAAGAAATATTTTTGAAAATATCAGTAGAATTGTAGATGATATATTTAATGAATATATTACTAGAGAAGGTTATATGGAACCACTATTGGCACAATATTGTAATGGTACAACTGTAACTTGTAAGGGGTTATCACAATGGGATACTGTAAAACTTGCTACGGATGGATATGAAACTATGGAGATACTAAAAAATTACTATGGTGATAATATTGAACTAACAAAAACTAATGATATAAGAGGTATAGAGGAATCTTATGGTGGAACTCCGTTAAATCTTAATAGTACAGGAAGTGATGTAGAAACAATTCAAAGACAAATAAATAGAATTTCTAATAATTATCCAGAAATACCTAAAATAGAACCTGTAGATGGAGTGTTTGGATCAAAGACAGAATCATCTGTAAAGGCATTCCAAAGAATATTTAATTTATATGCAGATGGAATCGTTGGAAAATCAACTTGGTATAAAATATCAGGAATTTATGTAGGAGTTAAAAGATTAGCAGAATTAGAGTCGGAAGGAGAAAAATTAGAAAGTACAGGAGAGTATCCTGGATATTTATTAAAGCAAGGCTCTACAGGTGATGCTGCATCTCAAATGCAATATTTCTTAAATTTTATATCTCAATATTATAAAGAAGTGCCTCCAATTAATGGAGATAGTATTTTTGGTGTAAGTACCTTAGATTCAGTAATACAATTTCAAAAGAAATTTGCATTAGATGTAGATGGAATAGTTGGAAAGCAAACTTGGGGTAAAATATACTCTGTATATAAAGATATAATTAATGGAAGTAACAAGCCAGAAGGCGATGGATATGAGTATCCAGGATATATATTAGAACAAGGTTCTAGAGGAAAGGTCATAAGTAAATTACAAACCTACTTAAGCGCTATATCAGATAAGTATCCCTGTATGAAAAATATAAATGTGGATGGGATTTTTGGAAAGGCAACAAATCAAGCAGTTATAGATTTTCAAAAGTGCTTTGAATTGGATTCTGATGGTATAGTTGGGCCATTAACTTGGGCGAAGATTGTACAAGTATATCAAGATATTTAATTTAGGAACAATATGATAATTAAAATAAAGCTTATTCTATGGATTTAAATTCCATAGGATAAGCTTTAAATTGCATATAATTTACAATTTATTTAATTATTTTAATTATTTAACATAGTGTACTATATTTAGAAAATAAATAATTTAGAAAGAAGGTAAAATGCATTGAAGATTATAAAAAGATTAAGAGCTAAGGATAAAAACTATTCAATAAAAGGGAAATCGGTAATTCTGAGAACAGTATTATTTTTACACTATGCATTTTAACAGTATATATGTCAGCTATTTTAAATTCCTATGAACCACAGCAGATATCACTATTGAGTTATAAGAAATTAAATAAGAAATTAAATAATGAATTAAAAACTCATAAAATTAATGAACAATCTAATAAAAGCTACAAGTTTATCTCTACACCCTATATAAGTCAAGCTGGAGAATATCCAACAGGATGTGAGGTTGTAAGTACATCTATGATACTAAAATATTATGGATATAATATATCTGTTGATGAGTTTATAGATGATTATTTAGAGAGCTCATTTTTAGAAGAAGTTAATGGAGATTTATATGGTCCCAATCCCAATGAAGCTTTTGTTGGAGACCCAAGAAGTGTATATAGTTATGGATGTTATGCCCCTGTAATTGTTAATTCATTAAATGAAATTTTAAGAAAAGAGCATTCAGTAAAAAATACCACAGGAAGTGAGTTTAATGAACTTATATAAAATTATATAAATAAAGAAATACCTGTGTTAGTTTGGACAAGTCTTAATTTACTTCCTACTGAATCAGGTGAAGAATGGTATCTGCGAGAATCAGGGGAGAAGTTTCAGTGGATAAGTAATGAGCATTGTATGGTATTTGTAGGTTATGATGAAGATAAATATTATTTTAATGATCCCTATGAAGGTAATGGGGTAGTTGGCTATTATAAGAAGTTAGTTGAAAAAAGATTTAAGGAATTGGGAGATCAATCAATAGTTGTTTTAAATAACAAATTAATGAATAAAATATATTAACATAAACATGGAGCTTATACTTTANNTAAAGTATAAGCTCCATGTTTTATAAAAGTTAATGAATTCTTTTAATAGCTACCATTCTTATTATGTGAACATATTGTAAGAATTTCTTAAGGTTTATATAAACAATTATTTAATATTTCAAGGGTAATATAGAAGTATAGATTGAGAGAAGTCATGGTATAATTAATATGAAGTGGAGGGGAGTACAATGAATTACAATGTATTAGTAGTTGATGACGATAAAGAAATAGTAGATGCCATTGAAATATATCTCTCAAACGAAGGATTAAAAATATATAGAGCTTGTGATGGAATTGAAGCTTTAGAAACTTTAGTAGATAAGGAAATACATCTTATCTTGATGGATATAATGATGCCAAGGATGGATGGAATTAGAGCAACTCTTAAAATTAGAGAAGAAAAAAATATTCCAATAATTCTTATCTCTGCAAAGTCAGAGGACACGGATAAAATCTTAGGCTTAAATATGGGAGCTGATGATTATATAACAAAACCTTTTAATCCTTTGGAGTTAATTGCAAGGGTTAAATCACAACTTAGAAGATATGTGACCTTAGGTAATTTTAACAAAGAAGAAGAAAAGGAAGTTTTAAAAAGTGGTGGATTAGAACTAAACACTAAAAATAAGGAAGTTTTTGTTGATGGTGAAAGTATAAAACTAACGCCTATAGAATTTAAAATTTTAGAATTATTGCTTAAGAATAAAGGAAGAGTATTTTCCATGGAAGAAATATACGAAAGAGTTTGGAATGAAACTAGCTACAATGTAGATAATACTGTAGCTGTGCATATAAGAAGGATTAGAGAAAAAATTGAAATTAATCCAAAGGAACCAAAATATTTAAAGGTGGTGTGGGGAATTGGATACAAAATCGACAAGTGTTGACGAAAAGGATAGAGAGTATGAAGAAATGGTAAAAGACTGCAGAAGAATAAAAATAGCAAAGACTATATCTATTATAATAACTGTAGTAATGGTCTCCATATCCCTAATTTCCTTTAAAGACATTAGAGTTAATAGTGGTATTTTTGATGAAAGAAGTCTGTATGGAAGTAAATTTTTAGGAAGTGAGATCAACTCTTTTACAGAAAAGATTCTTGAAGTAATGGAACTTTATAAAACAGAAGATTACATTAAGGAAATAAAAAATTTAACCCAGGAAGAAATTCAATGGAAAAAAGAAATTATAAGAAAGAAGATTCAAGAAGAGTATGGTAATGAGCAAAGTAAGTTACATGAAAAATACACTAACAATTGGGAGGAAGAGAAGGTTAACAAAGAGGAAGAATCTATATATAAAAGTATAGAGGAAAAGTACAATTATAGTGATGAAGAACTAAAAAAGTTAATAGTTGAAGAGAAGTTGGTGAATTACAATAGGTATATTAAGACTTTGGATAGCTATTCAAATTTAAGGTATATTGCCTATGATAAAGCTAATGACATATGGCTGACTAACTATAAACCAGGAAAGGATGCCATTGCAGAGTTAAAGAAAAGTAGTGGTTATTTTTCGGAATATCATATTTCTAGCGGAGTAGAAAACAAAAATATATTTATTAATGGAGAACTTATTAAAGATAAGGAACTAAATGAATATGGTAACTACACCGAAGGTCGTGGAGCTACGGTAGTAGTTACACATAGTTATAATGAGAATGGTAATAGTTATACTAATGAAGAGAGCTTTAGAGTAAAGGGAGACTTGGATATATATGTAGCAGTCCCAAGTAAACTAGTAGCTGGAGATAGCATATATAATACCTATGAAAAATTTCTGCAAGCTAATTCTATTGTAGATACAGAAATAGGCATTTTGATAATCTCCTTATTTGGGGTAGTAATTATGATTTTTGTCCTTAGGAAGTTTAGATATAAGCCGTGCTATTCAAATAGAATAGTAGAAAAATTAAAAAATATGCCTTTAGAATTTAAGTTATTAGGTATATTAATGGGATGGATATCCTATCATATGTTTTTTACACATAATTGGAGTAATGAATATAGATACACCATCAATATTAATAATATAATAGTGGTAACATTAATTTTGATAGCTTATTACTTAATTATCAAAGCCTTACTCCAAAATTATAAGGAGAATACACTTCTTAAAGATAGTTATGGAGTAAAACTTTATAATCATTTATGTATAGCTATGGAGAAAGGTACTTTAGGAAGAAAATTAGTGTTAGTTATAGGAGTATATGTAGCTATCTGTACTAGTATATCTTTAATACTAATGCTTGGATTAGGGGCGGTAGGAGCTGTTATTGCCCTTGGTTTTGATATAGTTGTTACAGCAATTGTTATATATAAATTAGTAAAAGAATTTGCTTATTTAAATAAAATAACTAATAGTGCTAAGCTTATTTCAGAGGGGAAAATTAATGATGATATATTAGAAGAAGGTAAGGGGTCATTAAGGGATCTTGCTCACAGTATAAACAATATGAAGCAAGGACTTAGAAAATCTATAGAAAATGAGAATAAAAGTGAAAAAATGAAAACAGAGCTTATTTCAAACGTATCTCATGATCTTAAAACTCCATTAACATCAATTATTAATTATGTAGATTTACTTAAAAGAATGGGCATTGAACCTGAAGAAGCAAGAGCCTATATAGAAGTTTTAGATAGAAAATCTCAAAGATTAAAGATATTAATAGAAGATTTATTTGAGGCTTCCAAGGCTGCGAGTGGAGCTATGCAGTTAAATTTTGAAAAAATAGAGTTAAATGCTTTAATAAGACAGACATTAGGAGAAGCAGAGAATAGAATTCAAGAAGCAAATTTAGATTTTAAAACTAATATACCATCAGAAAAAATATATATTAATGCTGATGGGAGAAAGATTTGGAGAGTATTTGAAAACCTAATTGCTAATGCTATAAAATATTCACTAAAAAGCACTAGAGTTTATGTAGATGTGAAATCTGAAAATGATAAGGTATATATAACTATGAAAAATATATCAGCTTATGAATTAAACTTTGATGCTAGTGAAATTACAGAAAGATTTAAAAGAGGAGAAGAATCAAGGAATACAGAAGGTTCAGGCTTAGGTTTAGCGATTGCAAAAAGCATAATAGAACTTCATGACGGAACTTTAGAAATAGGTATAGATGGGGATTTATTTAAGGTGACTGTTAAGTTAAATATTTATGAATAATATATACTAAAAAATATATAAAGAAAATATACTGCTTGAAAATAGATTAAGTACTTTAGTTAAGTATTTAGTCTATTTTTAAGCAGCTTTTTAATGCCATAAACTCATTGTAACTATATGTAATATATGGTACAATAGCTGGTGACTGGACGGTCAGTCATTTAAATTTAATAATAATGGGGGTACTAAAGTGTTATCAAAATTCAGTGTGAAGAAACCTATGACTGTTATAGTAGGGGTTGTATTGGTTATTATTCTTGGAATTATATCTTTTACATCAATGACTACTGATTTATTACCTAGTATAGATTTACCTTATGTAGCAGTAATAACTGCCTATCCTGGTGCAAATCCAGAGAAAGTTGAGCTTACTGTGACAAAGCCATTAGAACAAGTTTTATCTACTACTAGTGGAGTAGAAGAAATTAACAGTATTTCTAGTGAAAACTCAAGCATGGTTATTATTCAGTTTACTCAAGGGACTAATATGGAAAGCGCTATGATTGAGATGAATGGAAATATTGATATGGTTAAATCCCAACTTGATGATGAGGTTGGAACACCTATGCTAATAAAAATAAATCCAGATATGCTACCAATTGTAGTTGCTAGTGTAGACTTTGATGGAAAAGATATTACTGAAACATCAAAGAAAGTAGCAGAGAAGATTATACCTGAATTTGAACGATTGGATGGAGTAGCATCTGTTTCTGGTACAGGGATAATTGAGGAGAATTTACAGATCTCTCTCAAGCAAGAAAAAATAGATAAGCTTAATAATAGAATTCTTAAATCTATTGATGAAAAACTATCTCAAACTAAAGCAGAATTAGATAAAGCTGAAAAAACTTTGCAAGATGGTAAAGTTAAGTTTAATGAAGAAAGTGATAAGCAGAAAGAGAAGTTATTAGAAGGTAGTATGAGCCTTTCTTCTGGAAAATCTCAAGTTGAGCAAGGGTTAAAATTATTAATCCAAGGCCAAGAAGAATTAGAAAAAAAGCGTGATGAGATTAAAAAGGAAAAGGAAAATCTAGAGAAAGTTATAGAAGAGGAAATAAAGGCAGGAGAAGAAACTTCAGCAGAAGAAAAGTTAAAATTAACACAACTATCTATAACTTTAGAAGCTACTAATAAAAGTATTGAAGAGATTTTAAAGCAAAAGAAGGAATTAGAGAAGAAGTTATCAGAAGTTATAGGGGGAGAAAAACAATTAGAAGCTGGAAAGGCCACCCTTAACTCTGAGTTAGCCAAAGCACAACTTCAATTAGAAGAAAGTGAAGAGGCTATTAAGAAAGGAAAAGAAGAATTTAAAATTGCAGAAGAAAATGCTTATAAAAAAGCAGGATTAGATGGAGTGATTTCCCAAAGTTCATTAAGTAGTATATTAGCAGCAGAAAACTTTTCCATGCCAGCTGGATATATTACAGAAAATAAACAGGAGTATTTAGTTAAGGTAGGAGACCAATTTTCAAATGTAGATGAAATAGAAAATTTAGAATTGATAACCTTGGATATAGATGGTATTGGTACAGTAAAGCTTAAAGATGTGGCAGATATAGGATTTATAAATAATGCCCATGACATGTATGCAAAAATTAATGGTAATGATGGTATTTTACTTTCTTTCCAAAAACAAAGTACAGCTTCCACTGCTGAAGTATCCCATGATATAAATAAAACTATCGAAAAATTATTGAAAGAAAATCCAGATATGCATATAAATCAGCTTAGTGATCAAGGAATGTATATTGATATTGTAATAAATTCTGTATTAAATAACCTAATTTTAGGAGGAATTCTTGCAATAGTAATATTACTTGTTTTTTTAAGAGATATAAAACCAACAGTTATAATAGCAATGAGTATACCTGTAAGTTTATTATTTGCAATAGGGTTAATGTATTTTAGTGGAGTTACTATGAATGTAATATCTTTAGCAGGACTAGCATTAGGAGTTGGTATGTTAGTAGATAATAGTATTGTAGTAATTGAAAATATATATAGATTAAGAAGTGAAGGTATGTCTTCTGCTAAGGCTGCTGTTTATGGTGCAGCTCAAGTTTCAGGAGCAATATTTGCATCTACTTTAACAACAATTTGTGTATTCTTACCTATTGTATTTACTCAAGGAATATCTCGACAACTATTTACTGACATGGGACTAACAATTGCATATTCATTAATTGCAAGTCTAATTATAGCTCTAACGTTAGTTCCTACCATGTCATCTACTATACTGACAAACACTAAAGAAAAATCACATAAATTCTTTGATAAAATTGTAGGGGTTTATGAGAAGTTACTAGAAAAAGCTCTAAATCATAAGATAATAATTATAGGTTTGGTGGTAGTACTATTAATTTCTAGTGCTTATAGCGCCTTTTCTATGGGAACAGCATTTATGCCAGAGGTTGATAGTAATGATATAATGGTATCAATAGAAATGCCTAAGGGAAGCACTACAATAGATGCTAGAGAAATGAGTAATAAGGTAATGGATTTAATCCTTACAATACCAGATGTTAAAACAGTAGGTGCTATGCAAGGTGGAGATAGCTCCATGGGCTTTTTAGGTGGTAATGGTAGCAATAAAGCGGTATCTATGTATATAATTTTGAAGGATGAAAGAAGTAACACTAGTCAACAAGTAGCTACTATAATAGATGAAAAAACAAAGGACTTAAATTGTGATATAACTGTAAATTCATCTAATATGGATATGTCAGCTATGGGTGGCTCAGGTATAGAAATTCTTGTTAAAGGTAATGACTTAGATAAACTTAAGGAGATAGCTACTGATTTAACAGGAATTTTAGAAGACACTGAAGGAACAATTGATATATCGAATGGTCTAAAAGATGCATCAGAAGAGACTAGAATTACAGTTGATAAAAATAAGGCACTTAAATATGGACTTACTGTAGCACAAGTATATCAACAAGTGACTACAGCTATTAAGAATGAAACTAAATCAACTAATATTACCATTAACTCTAATGAATATCCTGTAATAGTTGTAACTGAGTCTAAGGAAGAATTAACAAGGAAAACATTGAAGGATTATATTATAAAAACTACAGTTAATGGTGAAGAAAAGGAAGTATCCCTTAAGGATATATCTACAATTTCAGAAGACCAGGCATTAGCTTCTATTAACCATAAGAATCAAGTACGAAGTATGTCAGTTACTGCGGGTATAGACAATGATCACAATATTGGACTTGTCAGTAGAGATGTAGAAAGCAAAATAAGTTCTTATAAATTACCAGAGGGATACATCATAGATATTACTGGAGAAAGTGAAACTATTAATGAAACCTTAGGAGATTTAATAAAAATGATTTCACTAGCTATTGTTTTAATATATTTAATAATGGTGGCTCAATTCCAGTCATTATTATCACCATTAATAGTAATGATTACTATACCTCTAGCTTTTACAGGAGGACTCTTAGCATTACTAATAACTGGTTTTGAAGTAAGTATGATTTCCATGTTAGGTTTTCTTGTATTAGCAGGAATTGTAGTTAATAATGGTATAGTTTTTGTTGATTATGTAAATCAATTAAGGTTACAGGGTATTGATAAAAGAACTGCTTTAATTGAAACTGGAAAGGCTCGTATTAGACCTATACTTATGACAGCTTTAACTACTATTTTAGGACTTTCAACCCTTGCTATGGGAATAGGAATGGGAGCAGATATGATTCAACCAATGGCTATTGTGACAATAGGAGGATTAACCTATGCTACACTATTAACATTATTTGTTGTTCCTATTATATATGACATATTGCATAGGAAACCTATAGTATCAGTAGAGGTTGAGGAGGTTAAAAATGTTTGATAATAACTATAGTAAAAGAGAAGTAGATATATTTAATGCTGTAATAAAACTTATGAATGAAGGCATAGACCTTCATTCAGTAAAAGCTGCTGATATTGCAGAAGCAGCGGGTATAGGAAAAGGAACCCTGTATAATTATTTCAAGTCTAAGGAAGAAATACTAGCAAAGGCTATTATATATAATATAGAAATTCAATTTAATGAAGTATTTAGCATAGTTAATAAAGCTCAGGGATTTAAAAATAAATGTTATGGTTTGTTTAAATTAATAGAAGAAAATTCTAGAAGCAAAAATTCAAACTTTATCCTGGCTTTATCAAGTATTCAAACGGATAAACTAAGACAATATTTAGAAGAGGGTAACCAAATTTTTATAAAGCGAAAGGAAGAAATGTTTGACGCTGTAAGAAGGCTAATGGAAGTTGGAATAGATGAGGGTATAGTTAAAGCACAAGAAAATAGACAGTATGAATACTATGTGCTTATAAGTGCTATGTTAGGCTATTCAAATTATTTTTGTTCTACATCAAACCTTGAAGCTATGGATATAGAAAAGATAAAAGAAAGTGCTTATACTTTGATTTTAAAAGCGTTAAATTAAGGCCTTTAGCTCTGGTACAATTATTAGTAAAGAGGATATATGCTATAATTTAAATATACTATATATAATTTGGGAGGAAGTTAGTATGTATTTTGAAAAACCAGGAAAACAGAATACTAAAAATACATTAGAAAGTGCATTAAAAACAGCTCGTAAAAGGAGTATTAAGACTATAGTAGTACCTACTAGTACAGGGAATACTATAGAGGAGCTTCTTAAGTTAGATATAGATGGAATAAACATAGTATGTGTTACACATGTTAATGGATTTAAAGAACCCGGAGTTCAAGAAATTTCTGCAGAAAAACTAGAGTTATTTAAAAGTAGAGGAATTAAGGTTGTAACTACAACCCATGTGCTTAGTGGAGCAGAACGTGGACTTTCACGTAAGTTTGGAGGAGTAAATCCTGTAGAAATAATTGCATACTCTCTACGTATGTTAGGTCAAGGTACTAAAGTAGCAGTGGAAATAGCAGTAATGGCTTTAGATAGTGGTGCTATAGGATATATGGAGCCCATTATAGCTTTAGGGGGAACAAGTCTAGGAGTAGATACTGCCATTATTATGCGTACGTCTCATGGTTCTAATATTTTAGATTGTAAAATAGATGAATTTATTTGTAAACCAAGTTTATAGTATAATTATGTTTAATTTATTTTATACCTAATATTCCATTAAGTTTCTCCGATGACTACCAGCTTTAATACTCCAATCTTCTTCAAAGTGGGAGTAAAGAGCAGTTACGTCCCTGGATAACGATTTCTAGACTTCAGTGGGAGTGAAAACTTCCTCTTAAGCCTAGAAATCTGTTTATAGGACTATCTTAAAACAATTTACTAAATATAAGATGTAATTTGTTTTGAGATAGTCTTTTTTCGTGGGTAAATTTCATAATGTATCTATATTTTAAGAATAATTTATTTTTATGCTTAAAATTAGTCTAAAGTGCAAAAGCTAAAGTAAAATAATTTATGTTTTATATCAAGGAGGACATTATGAAACTTAAAAGAATGATTTCTATGTTATTAATAATTATAAGTATAATGAATTTTACTGGGTGCGGTAATTTAAAAGAGTCTAAAAATGATGAAGGACAAATATCTACTACGTCTCGAGGAAATATAGTTGTTCCAGTAACAGAGAAACCAGAAATAGTAAACCCTGCATTTACAAATGTAGGAGAGGTTCAGCTAGTGTCTAATATAATTTATTCTCCACTTTTTTTCTATGGGGACGGAGATGTTAGAACTTATCTAGCAGAGTCTGTTGACTTTAAGGATAATAAGGAGATAACTATTAAATTAAAGGAAAATCTAAAATGGCATGATGGTAGACCTATAAATTCAGATGATTTGGAGTATACAATAAATCTGATTTTAGATGAGAATCAAGATTCACCATTAAGAGATTATTTAATTATAGATGAAAAACCTATAAAAGCAGAAAAATTAGATGAATTAACTATTAAAATAATCCTTCCAGTTGAGAACTCAATGTTTTTATATAATCTTTCAAAGGTAATTCCTATTCCTAAGCATATTTATGACAATGAAGGTATAGTTGCAACCTCAGAGAAAAATAAGACACCTATAGGATCTGGACCCTTTAAATTTAAAGAATGGACTAAAGAAGATAGTATGGTTTTAGAAAAATATGATGATTATTATTCAGGAAGCCCTAAGGCTGATTTCATAACAATAAAAGTATTTTCATCAGAAGAAGTTGCGGAGGAGGCCTTTAATAAGGGAGAGCTAACTTTGGTTAAAGCAAGCCCAGAATTATATAATAAAGCCTATAAGGGAGAAGAATTGCAATCTTATACCTTTAGCAAAGGAAGATTAAACTATATAGTTTTTAATCAAAATATTAGTTCAATGCAAAATATAGTATTTAGAAAAGCACTATCTTATGCTTTAGATAGAAACGAAATGATAGTTGCAGCCTATGGAAAATCAGGTGCAGAGAAGGTAGAAGAAGGGAATTCAATTTTAATTAAAGAGGCAGAACTATACATAGAAGATGAGGTAGAAGTATATAATCATGATATAGAAAAATCTAAAGAATTAATAGAAGAAAGCGGAGTTGCTATAAATAACCTTAAGTTAGCATATAATAAAGAAGCCTTTGCTCATAAGAAGTATGCAGAAATCGCACAGAAACAATTGAAAGACATAGATATAGAGGTTGACATAGTACCTTATGAAAATATAGAGTTTTATAACAAGTTATATAGTAAAGATGATGAATGTGCTTTATACATTAGTGGATATTCTTTAGGATTAGCTCCAGAAGATTATAGAAAGATGTTTGAAACAGGCTCTTACTATAACCAAACGGGATATACTAACTTTAAAGTAGATAATTTATGGAAGGTAGGGGCAGAAGAGGTAGATGCAGATAGAAGAAAAGCAATTTATCGAGATATACAACGTCAGATTGCATCAGACGCAGCAATTTATGCTATAGATTATGAACAAAGTCTTATGGTAGCACAAAAAAAACTAGATGGAGTACCAGAAGCTAAACCTACAGCTAATATACTTTTTGAAGATTGGTCAAAGTTACATTTGAATAGTAAATAAACTATATGTAATTTAAGCGCTGAAACTTACTTAATAGTTATAAGAAAGATTACTTTCAACAACATAAGGAAATTTCAGCGCTGATTTAAATTTGAATATTTTAAAACTCATTTATAGACCAGTAGAATACATTTAAATACCACCATACTTTTTAATTAGAAAAGCTATTTTTTCTGGATCTATAGGCCATCCAAGTTCTCTAGTAACATCCAGCATAGCATGAATATTATCCATAGGAGTTTCAACAGGAAGTCCACATCCGGACATTACCGAATAGCCTTTAGGACTATCATAACCATCCCTTATACATATTAAGGTAGCAACCTTAACTTCATTAGGAGTACCGCTATACATTACAGTAGAAGGATCTACATTTCCCATGATTTTTATTTGGTTTCCTATAGTTTCTTTACACTTTGATAGGCTTACTACATTATCTATGCTAAATGCACTGAAGCCTAAGTCTACTATATCTTGCCAAATAGGATCTGTTTTTCCACAAATATGAACAGAAGAAGTTGAACCTTTATCTTTTATGAAGTTAACTAATTGTTTCATATATGGCGTACAGTATTTTTTGAAATGAGTAGGGCTAATAACAGTGGAAGATGCCATAGGTTCACAGATGCTAATTCCAACGCCTTGTTTTAGAGATTCTTTCACAAAAGAAATACAACTTTCAAGAGAAATTTTGCATAGTTTATGAACGGCTTCAGGATTTCTTATCATGAGTTTGGTCATTTCTTGAACACCAATTAAGAAACATGCATTAGTGAATGGTCCTACTATTGCTGCACTACAAGGAACTTCAGAACCTATAGCATCTTTTACGGTTTTCATAGCTTCTATATGAATAGGAAGCCTTCCATCCTTTAATGGGTTTACAGGGGTAAGCTTACTTAGTTCATCTATAGATTTAATTGCTGGTTCAAGTAGGTCTACGGTATTATCTTCTGGATATTTCATTTTTGCACCCATGGCTTCTGAAATAATAAATAAATCTGTAAATATTTTAGCACCATCTCCACCAAATCTTTTGTGGGTTTCTATAACTGCATGGGATAGAGCTTTACTACTATGATTAAACTCAGAGATTTTTAATCCTGCTACCCTTGCAATACCATTGGAAAGATTTGGATTGCATTGTATTCTATCGATAGTGTTTCCTTTAGAAATTGCTATAGCCCTTTCCATAGGAGTCATTTTATCTTTAAGCATTAGCTACACGCCTCCTTGAAACAAGCTCTTTAGCTAAACGAGCAGCCTTAGAAGCCTCAACTTCATAACCATCTGCCCCTATTTTATCTGCAAAGCTTTGAGAGATGGGTCCACCACCTATCATGACTACAACATCATCTCTAAGTCCAGCATTATTTAACATATCAATAACTACCTTCATATTATCCATAGTTGTAGTCATTAAAGTAGACATTCCAACTAATGTAGCTTTTGTTTCCTTTACTTTATTTATGAATTCCATAGGAGGAACATCTCTTCCTAGGTCATATACTTCAAAACCACAGGTTTCAAGCATAATTTTGAATAAATTTTTACCTATGTCATGGGTATCGCCCTCTACTACACCCACAACAGCCTTATGTTTTATCTCATTAGAAGCAAATTTTAGATGAGGTCTAAACTTATCCATACCTGCATACATAGCATCAGAACACATAAGTAGCTCAGGAATATAATACTCCTCTTCCTCATATAAAATTCCTGCCTTATCCATTCCTACAGCTAAACCAGAAGCTATTCCATCATAGGCATCATATCCTAGATTTAGGTATTCGTCAGCTTTAGCTCTTACTAAATCTTCATCCATATCAAGGACGCTGTTACATAGAGCATCTAAAAGTAAGTTTTTCTTTTCGTCCATTTTCACACACACCTTTTTGTTTTATTGTAGGTTTCTATAAATTCATAAAAAAATAAATTTATATCCAAGTATATAATAATATTTTTTTTAGAATAATTTAGCATTATTTGAAATAACTATTAGTTAAATTTATTTATTAAAAATTCTAACTAAAAATAATGAAGAATTATCAAAATATATTGACAAAAATTCTAAAAAGGCATATTATATAGAAAATATATATTTATAATTCTTTGAAAGGAAGAGTAAATATTACTAAGTATGTAAAGCGAGTAGAGGATGGTGTAAGCTCTATGAGAAAAGTAGTATTGAAAGACATCCTGGAGATATTTACCTGAAATGAAAAGTAGGGTAGATCGGATTCCCCCGTTAAAAGGATTGAGATGATAAAGTAAATAATACTTAATCAAATTAGGATGGTACCGTGAATATTGCTTTCGCTCCTATTGGAGTGAAGGTTTTTTTATTTTAATGAAATAGAGCTCATTTCATTAATGTAAGTTTTCTTAGAATACCGGTATAAGGCATCTTGAGATGCTTTAAGAAAATTAATCTATCCTAATATATAATAATTTCTAGAGTGTATAACTCTAAGAATTTATTAGTATTTAATTACTATATCAGCAAGGGTGGTACCGCATATTTTGCCCCTTGAGCCGTTGGCTTAAGGGGCTTTTTAAGTGCGCCCAGCATG
>NZ_DLNT01000020.1:0-22305 GCF_002477055.1 Clostridium sp. UBA7503 | reverse complement strand
GAATCCTCTTCGCGGAGCCATTTCTTATAATTATAAATTCTATGTAGATAATTTTGTTAATTATCTACTTTTTTATTGTTTTAAAATAAAATAATAAAAAAATACAAACAGTGTTATTATAAGATATTTTTATAATGAAAGAATATTAGTTAATTTAAGAAATATAAATAGATATAAGGCTATATTATGGCTTTATTCTATTTATAATTGATTAAATATTATAAATATTCTAACGTTTGAAGGAGATTTTGATAATGCATAGAATAAAATATATATTTAATACAATTTTATAAACTTAATACATCCAAATTTAATTTAGGGGGTACGCCTTATGAAAGAGTATAAAATTAATAATTTAAGAAATGTAGGAATAATTGGTCATAGTGGTTCGGGCAAAACAAGTTTGATGGAAAGTTTACTATATTACACTAAAGAGATTGATAGGATAGGAAAAATTGAGGATGGAACTACTGTAAGCGACTATGATGTAGAAGAAAAAAAGCGAGGAATATCCATTTCTACAGCTGTTGCTCATTGTGAATGGAAAGATGTTAAAATTAACTTAGTAGATATGCCAGGTTATTTTGATTTTGAAGGAGAAATAATTGAAGGACTAAGTGCTATCGATATGGCAATGATAACTGTGTGTGGAGTTGCAGGAATTGAGGTAGGAACAGAGAAGGCATGGAATTATGCAGTTGAGCGTAAATTACCGAGAGCTATATTTGTAAACAAATTAGACCGTGAGAATAGTAGCTTTGAAAAAGTTTTAGATCAATTAAAAAATAAGTTTGGTATGTCTGTTGTGCCTATACAATACCCAATAGGAAAAGAAACAGAATTTAGGGGTATAGTAAATATTATATCTAATAGAGCTAGAATATTTAATCCTAAGACTCATACTATGGAAGAAGGAGAAATTCCAGAGGAGTTAAGAGATAAAGTAGAAGAGTGTAAACAAATGCTCATGGAAGCGGTAGCAGAAACTGATGAAGTTTTGTTAGATAAATATTTTAATGATGGCGAATTAAGTGAAGAAGATATATACTATGGATTAATCAAAGGATCATCTACAGGTGATATATGCCCTATAATGTGTGGTTCGGCTATAGCAAGTATAGGAACTGAAACATTATTAGAAGATATAGTAGAATGTTTCCCATCTCCAATAGAGACTAATTTATATATGGCTAAAGATATTAAAAACAATGCATTTATAAATATAAAAATTAATGAAAAAGAGCCATTTTCCGCATTGGTATTTAAGACAATAGTTGATCCATTCATTGGTAAATTATCTATGTTTAGAGTTATAACAGGATCTGCAAAATCAGATACTGTTGTATTCAATTCATCTAAAGAAAAAGATGAAAAACTTGGATCACTATATTTTATGAAAGGGAAAAAACAATATCCTACTACAGAAATAAAAGCTGGAGATATTGGGGCAGTTTCAAAATTACAATTTACTAGTACTGGAGATACTATATGCGCTTCAAATAGACCCATTGTATTTAATAGAATGAAATTTCCATTACCAGTATATTCTAGAGCTGTAATACCTAATACAAAGGGAGATGAAGATAAAATATCAAGTGGACTTTCAAAGTTATTAGAAGAAGATCCTACATTCTCAATATCAAGAGATATAGAAAATGCTGAAGTAGTAATTTCAGGTATCGGTACAACCCATATAGAAGTTTTAGTAAGTAAATTGAAAAATAAATTTGGGGCAGATGTAAGTCTTAGAATTCCTAAAACACCATATAGAGAAACAATCAAAAAAATTGCAGATGTACAGGGAAAACATAAGAAACAGTCAGGAGGACATGGACAATATGGAGATGTAAAGGTTAAATTTGAGCCTAGAAATGATGGTGAAGATGAATTAGAATTTGTTGATGCAGTAGTAGGCGGTGCTGTTCCTAGACAATATATACCAGCTGTAGAGAAGGGGCTTAAAGATTGTATACTTCATGGAGTACTTGCAGGATATCCAGTTATAAGATTAAAGGCAACATTGCATGATGGTTCATTCCATCCAGTAGATTCCTCGGAAATGGCATTCAAAATAGCATCTTCTTTAGCTTATAAGAAAGGTATTCAAGAGGCAAATCCAATTCTTTTAGAACCTATAATGTACGTAGAAATAGATATTCCAGATGATTATATGGGAGATGTTATAGCTGATATAAATAAAAAACGTGGAAGAATACTAGGAATGGAGCCGGGATTAAAGGGTCAAAGAATAATAAGTGAAGTACCTCAAGCTGAATTGTATAACTATGCTACTGATTTAAGAAGTATAACAGGGGCTAGAGGAAGTTTTAGAAGTAGATTTGAAAGATATGAAGAAGTTCCAGGAGACTTAGTAGATAAAATTATATCTGAAAATAAAAAGGAAGCATAAAAATAGTATAAATTTTGAGTAGATATTCTAATTTTATATAAATAGATAAATCCAGTGATAATAGAAGTTTTATCACTGGGTTTATTTTTTATGTAGTAGGTTAATATATAATTAATTACTTTTAGATATTTAATATTTCAAAGAATATATAATTTAAATAATAATGTATAAAAATATGTGAACTTTAACAAACTATAAATAATTATATAATAGGGGGTTGTTTATGTCAGACTATAAAATGAATATATATGGACAGATTAGATTAAGCGATTATAGTTCTATTCATGACTATATGGGAATAATTGGACCATTAGATAACTTCCAAATTGAGATGAGCGAAACCAAGGTAGAAGATGCAAAAGTATTATGTAACATTTTAGAAAGTGATAAATTTGATATAGTTGAGAGAGGAGGAAGAAATGATGGTAAGTACTATATTCATGCCACAAAACGAAGATGAAAAATTATTAAAAGATGAATTTGGAATTGGATCTCATAAAATTGTTGAGGAAAACGATAATCTTATGCTACTAGATGAGTTATTTCATGATACAAAAGTGTTACCTAATAGAATACAATTAGATAAATTTGATATTTATAAGGATTAATATGCTAGTATAATTAGTAGACTTTAGATAGTATGCAAGTATGTAAGTTTTAAGAGGGCTTACTATTTGCATATTTTTTTATATAGAAATCTTAATATTTTTTCATGTAAATTCAATGTATAAGCATAGAATTTACATGTGGTATATTTGCATATTTAGAGAAGTTATATTAAAATTGGTATATTAATAAGTTTTAATTTAGTGTAGGAGGAGAAGAAGTGACAACAACTGTATATTTAACTCGTCATGGACAAACTCAATGGAATGTAGAAGGGAGGATGCAAGGTTGGAATGACTCTCCTTTAACAGATCTAGGAGTAAAACAAGCAGAATGGCTCGGAGAGAGATTAAAAGGAATTAACTTAGACAAGATATACTCAAGTTCTAGTGGTAGAGCCTATAAGACAGCAGAAATAATTAATGAAAATAAGAATGTTGAACTTATAAGTCATGATGGACTAAGAGAATTGAAATTAGGTAAGTTCCAAGGATTGAACCAAAATGAAATAAAGAAAATGTATCCAGAACAATATTATAATTATTGGAATAAACCAGAAATATATAAACCTGTAGGCAATGGAGAGACCATTGAAGAGCTCATTGAAAGAATTGATAAAGTAATTATGGAAATTATAAAAGAAAATAAAGGAAAAAGTATTCTTATAGTTACACATACTATGCCTATAAAAGCATTACTTTGTAGTTTAGAAAATATTGATATAAGTAATTTTTGGATGGAGCCATACATAAAACAGACAAGCCTTACAACTATAGAGTTTGATGATAAAATACATAAGATAGTGCAGTGTGCAGATATATCACACCATGAATATCAAGTGAAAGAATATAATGAATAGGAAGATAATCATTGGGGGATTGTTAAGTTATGGATAGTTTCTCACTTAAACTATTGGCCTGTGTAACTATGCTAATTGATCATACAGGAGCCGTATTTTTTCCAGAAATAATATTTTTGAGAATCATTGGAAGAGTGGCATTTCCTATATATGCATTTTTAATAACAGAGGGATATAGTAGGACTAAGAATATAAAAAGATATATGTTTAGGCTATTTATTTTAGCTATCATATCACAAATACCTTACATGCTAGCATTTGAGACTAAAGGGCTAAATGTATTTTTTACACTTCTTTCAGCAATATTTATTATAATAATACTAGACAAAAAAGTTCATTGTTACAAGTTAAAGCATTATATTAAGATATCCAAAGAAGTATTTGATATTTCTATATATATAATTAAATTTATCATTATATTAGGAATACTATATATCTTAGAAAAATTTCAATCTGATTATGCAGTATATGGAGTTTGTATCATATTATGCTTTAAGATATTTAAAGAGAATTTTAAAAAATTAACCTTTTCTATGATAGGATTGAATTTTTTATATACTATACCATATTTAAAATATTTTATGGAACCATTTGGAGTAAACCTTAGAATTTTTCTTCAAGCAACTTGCATTAATAGCTTATTTTTTATTTATCATTACAATGGGAATGAAGGTAAAAAAATACAATTAATATTTTATGGGTTTTATCCACTTCACTTATTAGTTTTAGTATTTATTAGATATATTCTAATAAATGGTATATAATAATTAGTGAGGTTTATAGAAAATATTGATGAAAAGGGGATTAATTATGAATAAGATTTTTTTTGTTACTAACAGAGAAAAGTTAGGGGATGTGCTTTCTCAAAATTCTATAGCTATATTTTTTGCTGGACAAGCTCCTTATAAGTCCGCAGATGAGACTTATCCATTTACACCAAACAGAAACTTTTATTATTTAACTGGTATTGACGAAGAAAAAGTAATTATGGTAATGATAAATATTAATGGCAAAGTGTCAGAAATGTTATTTATACAAGAGAATGATCCTGTTATGGCTAAATGGGTTGGTGAAACAATAAGTGAAGATAAAGCAAAAGAAGTTTCAGGTATAGAGGATATTAAGTTTTTAAAAGATTTTGAAAGTACCATTGCAAGTTATTTTGATAGATTTAGTATTGATAATGTGTATTTAGATTTAGAAAGACAAGAATTTAATATTCCACAAACATCATCTCAAAATTTTGCGGTAGATATTATGAAAAGATATCCATATGTAAGAATTAAAAATATATATCATGATATAGCTTTACTTAGAACTATAAAAAGAGAAGAAGAAATTGAATTAATTAAAAAAGCTATAGATGTAACTTATGATGGGATAAAAGAAATATGGAGTAATGCTAAACCAGGAATGAAAGAGTATGAAATTGAAGCATATTTTAATTACATTTTAAAGAAAAATGGAGTTAAGGACTTTGCATTTCCAACTATTGCAGCTACAGGAAAGAATGCAACTATACTTCATTATGTATATAATAATACTAAGACTAAAGATGGAGAGCTTATGCTTTTAGACTTAGGAGCACAATATAAATATTACAATGGGGATATAAGCAGAACTTTTCCTATCAATGGAAAGTTTTCAGAAAGACAAAAGGAAGTATATAATATTGTATTAGAAGCTAATGAAACTGTTATGAAAGCAGTAAAACCAGGAGTTACTACTGGTGAATTACAAGACATAACTAAAAAAGTTCTTGCTCAGGGATGTAAGAGAATTGGCCTTATAAAGGAAGACTCAGAGTTAAATAAATACTACTATCATGGTGTAGCACATCCATTAGGATTAGATACCCATGATGTAGGACCGAGAAATATAGAGCTTAAACCAGGTATGATTATTACAGACGAGCCGGGACTTTACATAGAAGAAGAATGTATAGGCGTTAGAATTGAAGATGATATTCTAGTTACAGAGGATGGTTATGTAAATCTTTCTGCTCATATAATTAAAAGTATAGAAGATATAGAAATGTTTATGAGTAAAAATAGTAATTAATTTCTTAGCAGTGAAAGTTTTTTTGTTGAAGATTTATGTATATTAATTAAAGAGTATTTTAATAAGTTTATAGAGAATTTAAGCTTCAGTAGAAGGAGTTTTTCTGCTGGGGCTTAAAACTTTGTTTATAGAACAATTTTTTAAATTTTACTAGGAGATATGGAGGAATTTTAATGTTAAAGAGATTTATATCTTATTACAAACCACACAAAACTCTATTTATAATTGATATGATATGTGCATTTTTAGTAGCAGCCATGGATTTAGTATTTCCTATGTTTACAAATTACCTACTAAAGGATGCAATTCCTAATAAGAATCTAAGAATAATATTAATATTTACAATTATCTTAGTATTATTGTATGTAGTTAAGCTTATAGCAAATTATATAATAGATTATTGGGGTCATGTAATGGGTGTAAGGCTTCAATATGATATGAGAAAAGAAGTGTTTGCCCATCTTCAGACATTACCATTTAGCTATTTTGATGATAATAAGACTGGAAATATTATGTCACGTATTGTTAATGATCTAATGGATATTTCTGAGCTGGCGCATCATGGACCAGAAGATGTTTTTATTTCAATAATAATGCTTATAGGATCCTTTGGTTTACTATGTGCTATAAATATAAAATTAACATTAATAATATTTGCTTGTATACCTATAATTATAATATTTACTATGACTAAGAGAATGAAAATGTCCAAGGCATTTTATGATGTTAGAAAGAAGATAGCTGTAGTTAATACTAAGCTAGAAAATAGTATATCAGGAATAAGAGTTGCTAAATCTTTTACTAATGAAGAATATGAAATGGAAAAGTTTGATGAAGGAAATACTCAATTTAGAACTAGTAGATCTTCTGCTTATAAATATATGGCAGAGTTCATGTCTGGAATGAGATTTTTTGTAGACATGCTAAATGTAGTTGTTTTAGGCTTTGGAGGTTACTTCGTATATAAAGGAGAATTAGGCGTAATTGATCTATCTACTTATTTTCTATATGTAGCATATTTTATGCAACCAATAAGAAGATTAACATCATTTGTGGAACAATATCAATCAGGTATGTCAGGATTTAAGCGTTTTATAGAGTTAATGGATACTAAACCAGACATAGTAGATAGTGATAATGCAAGAGAATTTAAAGATGTACAAGGTGAAATTGAGTTTAAAAATGCTACCTTTAAATATGAAGGTAGTGAAGAAATATTATCTAATATAAATTTAAAAATAGAAAAAGGTAAGACTTTAGCATTAGTTGGACCATCTGGTGGTGGTAAAACAACTATTTGTCATTTAATTCCAAGGTTTTACGAACTAAATAAAGGGAAAATTACTATTGATGGAGAAGATATTAAGGAGATAACATTAAAGTCCTTGAGAAAAAACATAGGAATAGTACAGCAAGATGTATTTCTATTTACAGGAACTATAAAAGATAATATTCTCTATGGAAATCCTGAAGCTGGCGATAATGAGGTTATTGAAGCAGCTAAAAATGCTAATATTCACGATTTTATCATGTCACTACCAGAAGGATATGAAACTTATGTAGGGGAAAGAGGAGTAAAATTGTCTGGGGGTCAAAAGCAAAGAATATCTATTGCTAGAGTATTTCTAAAGAATCCGCCTATATTAATATTAGATGAGGCTACATCAGCTCTTGATAATACTTCAGAGCTTATAATTCAAAAATCTTTAGAAAAGTTATCTAAGGGAAGAACATCTATTATAGTTGCTCATAGACTATCAACTGTTAAAAATGCAGATGAGATTGTAGTATTAACAAATAAGGGAATAGTTGAAAAAGGTGCTCACAAAGAATTGATTAATAGTGGTGAAATTTATGCTAGGTTGTATAACTCACAGTTTAATGGATATTTTAATGATTCGGAATTAGAGTTCTAAAATTATTAATGATATATCTTTAATAATCCAATCATATTATGTTATTTATTTAAGTGAAAAATCATATGATAATATGATTTTTACTTAAAATAATCTATTACATGAAATTAAAATTATTTATATACTGGAGGAAAAGATGATTAGAAACAAAGAAAATATAGACAAACTATTAAATGATTTAAAGGAGTTTAGCTATGATAAAGATGGTGCTCTTATTGATGTAATTTTAAATGATAATCTAAATGTTAAAATAAGATGTTATGAAGAAAAATGCATTAAAATAGAGTATTATGATTATAACAATGCTATATCTACTTTATACAAAGATAGAAAATATATAAATAAAGTGCTTTTCCAATAGGGAAGGTACTTTATTTATATACATTTTTAAAAAATATATTTTAAAAATAATTACAATTTATGGTTTGTCGTTGCTGAAATTGGATAGACTAAATATTATAGTATTAGCATTTTGCTATATAGATAAAGGGGTTAGTGTAATGTTTAATAAATATAATGATAGAGCAAGACAAGCATTGATGTATGCTCATGGAGAAGCGAAAAGATTTAGACACGGATATGTAGGCACTGAACATGTATTATTAGGTATTGTGGAAGAGGGCGGCATAGCAGCTAAGGCTCTAGAAAATATGTGTGTTGATGAAATAAAGATTAAAGATAAAATAGAAAAATTAGTTGGCTATGGTGAGGATGAAATATATCCAGAAGATATATATTTTACTCCTAGAACAAAAAAGCTGATGGAAGTTAGTTTAGTAGAAGCCAGAAATCTGAATGATAAATTTGTATCTCCGGAGCATATATTATTAGCTATACTTAAAGAAGAAGAGGGCGTAGCCTATACAATATTAGATAATTTAGGAACAAACTTCAATGAATTGCTAGGAATGTTATCCTATGATAAAAAACAATGTGAAATATCATTAAGCAGTAATTCTGATTTTCATGACAGTAGAACTGAGACAAAAATAGAGGAGCCATATAAGTCTAAAAAAAATAAAACTCCAATGATTGATAAGTACGGCAAGGATTTAACTAGATATGCTAGTGAAAATAAGCTTGATCCAGTTATAGGAAGAGAAAAGGATACAGAAAGAGTTTTAGAAATATTATGTAGGAGGCTAAAAAATAATCCATGTTTAATTGGGGATCCTGGAGTGGGCAAGACAGCCATAGTTGAGGGATTAGCACAAAAAATTCAAAGTGATGATGTACCAGAAATGTTATTAAATAAGAAAGTAATCAGTATAGACATGGCTTCTATGGTTGCAGGAGCAAAGTATAGAGGAGAATTTGAAGATAGGTTAAAATCTTTAATGGATGAAGTTTGTAAGAGTGAGGATATTATTTTATTCATTGATGAAATTCATACTATAGTAGGAGCAGGTGGTGCGGAAGGTGCAATAGATGCTTCTAACATATTAAAACCTGCCCTTGCAAGAGGGGAACTTCAATGCATAGGAGCGACAACCATAGATGAATATAGAAAGTATATAGAAAAGGACTCTGCTTTAGAGAGAAGATTTCAGTCAATTATAATTGAAGAACCTTCTAAGGAAGATACTATACAAATACTTAAAGGGTTAAAGAATAAGTATGAAGAACATCATTCAATTAGAATTACAGATGAAGCTATAAGTGCAGCAGTAAATTTATCAGATAGATATATATCAAATAGATACCTACCAGATAAAGCAATAGATCTTTTAGATGAAGCAGGGGCTAAGAGTAGAATAGAAAATTTACAAAGAAATGAAATTGGAATTTTGGAGCAGAAGCTTAAGAATAAAATTGAAGAAAAATCACAAGCAATTGATATTCAAGATTTTGAAAAGGCAGCATCCATTAGAGATGAAGAATATGAATTAAGACAACAATTAAACTCTAGAAAAAGAACTTTAGTAGAAAGTAACGAAGAAATCAAGATAACGGTAGATGAGGCAGAGATCGCAAAAGTTTTATCAATATGGACTAAAATACCTTTAGAAAAACTTACATCTACAGAAACTGATAGATTATTAAATTTAGAGAACATTCTTCATAAAAGAGTTATAGGTCAGGATGAAGCTATTGAAGCTATTGCAAAGGCCATAAGGAGATCAAGGGTAGGACTAAGAGATTGCAAGAGACCTATAGGGAGTTTTATATTTCTAGGACCAACAGGGGTAGGGAAAACTGAATTATCTAAAGCACTTGCAGAAACTATGTTTGATGATGAAAATTCAATAATCAGAATAGATATGACAGAATATATGGAGAAACACTCTGTGTCAAAGCTAATTGGTTCACCACCAGGCTATATAGGATTTAATGAAGGAGGTCAATTAACAGAGAAAGTTAGGAGAAGTCCATATTCTGTAATACTATTTGATGAAATAGAAAAGGCGCATGAAGATATATTTAATATTTTACTTCAAGTACTAGAAGATGG
This sequence comes from Clostridium sp. UBA7503, assembly GCF_002477055.1. Taxonomy (NCBI): domain Bacteria; kingdom Bacillati; phylum Bacillota; class Clostridia; order Eubacteriales; family Clostridiaceae; genus Clostridium; species Clostridium sp. UBA7503. The sequence continues at coordinate 12,001 of NZ_DLNT01000020.1, read as the reverse complement.
AAGACTTACAGATTCTAAGGGAAGGGTTGTAGATTTTAGAAATACTATAATTATAATGACTTCTAATGCAGGAGCATCTACTATAAAAAAACACCGTTCTATAGGATTTGAAAGATTATCTGATGATAAAAATTGTGATAATGAATATAAAAATATGAAAGAAATTATACTAGGCGAAATAAAGAATATCTTTAAGCCAGAACTTTTAAATAGAATTGACGATATAGTAGTATTTCATAAGCTTAAAGATGAACACATAATTAAAATTGTTGATATAATTACAAATAATCTATGTGAAAGAGCTAAGCAAAATGATATTATATTAAGGTTTACAGATGAAGCTAAAACATTCATAAGTAAACAAAAAAGAGATAAAGAGTACGGAGCTAGACCCTTAAGAAGAATTATAACTGATATGATTGAGGATAGACTATCTGATGAGATTCTTAAAGGGAATTTCAAAAAGAGTGATATCATACAAATAACAGTTGAAAAAGATGCATTGAAGTTTATTAAGTGTAGCTAATTACTTCATTGTGTTTAAACAAAAATAGGTATATAATTATCATAGGTATAATACCATATATTTTTAACCACTTTATATAAGTGGTTTTTTTATAGTTAAGAACAATATAATTTACTATATAAAATAATGGTTAAACTCATAGTATAATAAGTATTTTAATTAATAGTTAAGAAATAATATATTAATATAAAAAATTTAAGGAGCAAATTATGGCAAAGATTAAAAAAGTATATATATGTAATGAGTGTGGTTATGAAGCTCCAAAGTGGTATGGAAAATGTCCTGGATGTAATAGCTGGAACACTATGGGAGAAGAAGTCAAAAGTGAAGCAGTAACTAATTTTAAAAGGTCAGTTACTATGTCTTCTGGAAATAAGCCAAAGAATATTACGGATGTAAAATCCAGTGAATATGAAAGGTTAGATACAGGAATTGGGGAATTAAATAGGGTTGTAGGTGGTGGACTTGTAAAGGGATCATTAACTTTAATATCTGGAGATCCTGGTATTGGTAAGTCTACTATATTGCTACAGAGTGCCAGTAATATTTCGCTAAAGTATGGAAAGGTTCTGTATGTATCTGGAGAAGAGTCAGAAGAGCAAATAAAAATGAGAGCAGAACGTCTGAAAGCTACAGGAAAAGAGCTTTATGTGGTATCAGAAACGAACATAGATATTATAGAAGAGCATATAACTGAAATGGAGCCAAGTTTTATAATAATAGATTCTATTCAAACATTATATAAACCAACTATTTCATCTGCTCCAGGAAGTGTATCGCAGGTAAGAGAATGTACTAATGATTTAATGAGAATAGGAAAGACAAAGAATATTCCATTATTCATTGTTGCCCATGTAACTAAACAAGGAGAATTGGCTGGACCAAGAGTTCTTGAACATATGGTGGATACAGTTCTATATTTTGAGGGAGAGCGAACACAAGAGTTTAGAATATTAAGAACCATAAAAAATCGTTTTGGAACTACTAGTGAAATTGGTGTGTTTGAAATGAGAGAAAGTGGTCTTGAGGAAGTAAATGATGCATCTTCAGTATTTTTGCAAGAAAAATCTATGCAACAGGAAGGATCAGTAGTCATTGGAATAGTTGAAGGAACTAGACCTATTTTAGTAGAAATTCAAGCCTTAGCAAGTGAAACTAAAGCTGTGATGCCACGTAGAACTGCAGTAGGTGTTGATAACCAGAGATTAAGTTTGATATTAGCGGTGTTAGAAAAAAAATTAAGAGTTCCTTTTTATAACAGTGATGTGTATGTTAACGTGGTAGGTGGGCTTAACATTGACGGTACATATGGAGATTTAGGAATAGTTTTAGCGTTAATATCTAGTGTCAAAGCAAAGGAAATTAAAATAGAAAATTTATTAATTATAGGAGAAGTAGGGTTAACTGGAGAAGTTAGGCCTATAGCTCATGCAGAGAAAATTATAAATGAAGCAATAAAGATGGGTTTTACTAATGTAATGCTACCAAATAAAAATAAAGCAAAAATAACTAATAAAGGAATAAATTTAATTGGAGTGGATACAGTTAGAGAAGCGGTGTCAAAGATTTTTTAATAATATATAAGAGAACAGTAAATTGTTAAATTAATAATGGAGGAAAATAATGAGGGAACAAGAGCAAAAAGAACTTATGGAAATACTAAAAATTATGTCCCCAGGAACCCTACTGAGGGAAGGATTAGATAATATATTAAGAGCTAAAACTGGAGGTTTAATAGTATTAAGTGATAGTAATGCAATATTAGATATGGTAGATGGAGGATTTTCAATAAAATCAGAGTATACTCCAGCATATATATATGAACTAGCAAAGATGGATGGAGCTATAGTTATAAGTAGTGACTTAAAAAGGATATTATACGCTAATACACAGCTGATGCCAAATCCATCTATAACTACTCAAGAAACTGGAACTAGACATAGAACAGCTCAAAGAGTTGCAAAGGAAACTGGTGATATAGTAGTAGCAATATCTCAAAGAAGGAATATAATCACTGTATATAAAGATGATATAAAATATGTCCTTAGAGAAAGTAGTGATGTATTAGCTAAGGCTAATCAAGCTATTCAAACCTTAGAAAAATATCAGTTAGTTTTAGAAAGAGTAATAAGTAATCTAAACTTACTGGAGTTACAAGATTTATCAACCCTTTTAGATGTAGTCACAGCAATACAGAGAAATGAAATGGTTATGAGAATAGTTTGTGAGATAGAAACGTACATATGTGAGTTGGGGAATGAAGGTAGACTTATATCTATGCAATTAGGAGAATTAATCAAGGGCGTTGAACAAGAAGGAGTATTTCTTGTGAGAGACTATTGTAGGGATGCAGAGAAATATCTTGACGTTTATAGGAATATAGAAAAGTTATCAGCTATAGAGTTATTGGATCTTGATATGATAGCTAAGGTATTAGGATATGGTGGAGTTCCTTTAGTGGATAATTTCATATCTACAAAAGGATATAGAATATTAAATAAAATACCTAGATTACCATCGGCAATTATAGAAAATCTAATAAAACATTTTGGAGAGCTTCAAGTGGTAATGAAAGCGTCTTATGATGAATTAGATTTAGTTGATGGGGTAGGAGAAGCAAGAGCTAAAATCATTAAAAATGGCCTAAGAAGATTAAAAGAGCAATTTATATTAGATAAACAAATATAGCACAAAGCAATTAAGTTTGTGCTATATTTGTTATCTTAAATTAATTTTATCGAAGGTAGTTATATTTTTGTATTCAGTTAAAAGTACATCATATAAGTTTATATCTAAACTATTGCATAAGGAAGTTATATAGAATAAGTGATTGCCTATTTCCCGTTCGATGATTTTACGGCAATTATCACATAGCTCTCCTTGTATATGGGAACTAAGAGGTATTTCTAAATCATCTAAGGTTAATTTATCTATGGTGTTTTCATTATCATTGTTCAACGAATAACTTATACCCTGTTTTTCAGCTTTAATTTTAACACAACCGCAACTAGTAACAGCTTTTACTACGGATCTGTTAACTCTACTTTCAGATTCCTGCAATTTGCTTAGTATGTCAAGTATGCTTTTATGTCTTAATAAAGAACTATCTACAGAATTTTGAAATTCATCAAATATTAGATCCTTCATAACTTTCACTCCTTTATAAATAAAGTTACTTACCTGGAATACCTTTATTTATATAATATATCAATATTACTATTATTCATAGGGGGTAATTTTACTGTTAACAATTTATTTTATGTCAAGAAGTAGAAAATGTGAGTATTGACAAATATTTTTATATTGAAAATTGTTTGTTAATTATTAATTGAGAATATCAAATATTTTAAATGTTAATATTATATATAGTTAATCAAATTTTAGTTAATATTCTAATAATCCATTGAAATGTAATTAATGATAATATATATTTAATTTAGTAGGATATTATGGAGAAAATTTGTAAATAATCACAATATAGGTTAAAAAATTAAGGAGGTGCTGTGGTGTTAAAGAAAATATTAAGGGCTTTGTTTACCTTAATAGGAGGAACATTGGGATATGTTTTAGGTGCATGGGGAAATTCTACGGAACTTTTACCTAAGTTAGGAATAAACAATACAGGTTTTATTTCAATAATATTTGTTGTATTATGTATTATTTTTATTGGACTTATATTTTATTTTATTTCACCTTTTATAAACTCAGGAATTGTTAAAGCTATGGAATACTTAGAAAGGTCTGCTCAAAAGATTCCAATAGTAGATATTGTATTTGCAGGTATAGGAGCTTTAATTGGACTTATAATATCAGTATTATTATCTACACTTATTAGAGTAGATTCCATAATAATAACAATAATATCCGTAATTGTTACGGTAATAATTACTGTTTTATTTGCAGATATATGCGTAAGAAAAAAAGATGAAATTATACATGTGTTTACAAGCTTTAAAAAGCCTGGAGCTAATAAGGATTCTAAGATAAAGAATGTTGGCGATAAGTTAAGCCCTAAGGTGTTAGACACATCAGTAATAATTGACGGAAGAATATTTGATATATGTCAAAGTGGTTTTATTGAAAGTACTTTAGTAATTCCTACTTTTGTTTTAGATGAGCTTAGACATATTGCGGATTCCTCAGATTCTTTAAAAAGGACAAAAGGAAGAAGGGGATTAGATATACTTAATAAAATACAGAAAGAGTTAAGTATAGATGTAGAAATATGGGAAGGCGATTTTGAAGATATTAAGGAAGTAGATGTTAAATTACTTAAACTTGCTCAAGTATTGAATGGAAAGGTAATTACTAATGATTATAACTTAAATAAAGTTGCAGAACTTCAAGGAGTACCTGTATTAAATATTAATGAGTTGTCAAATGCTGTAAAACCTGTTTTATTACCAGGAGAAGTTATGAAAACACAGGTAATTAAAGATGGAAAAGAGTCAGGTCAAGGGGTTGCATATTTAGATGATGGAACTATGATTGTCATTGAAGAAGGTAGAAAGTATATTGGTGAAAATATATTTGTAGTAGTTACTTCAGTACTTCAAACAGCAGCAGGAAGAATGATATTTGCAAAACCAAAGGAACAATAGTTTTTTATTAAGAAAAATTAAGCGCCAATTTATGATTAGTTTAAGGTTAATTTATTGGAGGAATTATGAGAAAAAATACAGCGATAATATTGGCTGCAGGACAAGGGAAAAGAATGGGGTCAAATGTAAACAAGCAGTTTTTGACTTTGGCAGAAAAACCAGTATTATATCATACTATAAAGGCTTTTTCTGACAATAAAAATATAGATGATATTATAGTTCTGTGTGCAGAATATGAGATGGAGTACTGTAAAAAGAATATAATTGAAAAATATGACCTTAAAAAAGTTAGAGCTTTAGTAAAAGGTGGGAAGGAAAGGCAAGACTCTGTATACAATGGACTAAAGGCAATAGAACCTTGTGAAATAGTATTAATCCACGATGGAGCTAGACCATTTGTTACTGACAATATAATAAATAATGGCATTAAGAATGCTGAAAAACATGGTGCATGTACTTGTGGAGTTAGATCAAAGGACACTATAAAAATTAAGGATAAAGAAGGGTTTGCCAAGGAAACCTTAAATAGAGAGGATACTTTTATAGTTCAAACGCCTCAGTGTTTTAAGTATGATATTATATTATTCTGCCATGAAAAATTAAAAAAGACTAAAGAACAAGTTACTGATGATGCTATGGTTGTTGAAAAATTTGATAGAAAAGTATATCTTTATGAGGGTAGTTATTTAAATATAAAGCTTACAACGCCAGAAGATATGATAATTGGAGAAAATATTTTAAAAAATAAAATATAAATATGTAGGCAATATTTAAATATGTATGATATAATGATATTTATTAAAATTTAATATTAATATGTGATGAGGAAGAATAGTAGAAACATACCCACAGAGAGAAAATTCACCGGCTGAAAGATTTTCACACGTTTTGAACCTGCTTCTGAGCAGTAGTTTTAACTACCGGCATGAGCCGTTATAAAATGAAGTATAAATTTTAGGTGGTACCGCGATAGAATTCGCCCTAATTAGGGTGGGTTCTATTTTTTTATTTATAAATATAATTAAGAGGTGAATGGAAGATGAAGTTATCAAAGATGTTAATAAGTACACTAAGAGAAGTTCCAGGTGAAGCAGAGATAGCAAGCCATCAACTTATGTTAAGAGCTGGAATGATAAGAAAATCAGCTACAGGAATATACACTTTCATGCCAAATGGAGTTAGAGTGTTAAAAAATGTAGAAAATATAGTTAGAGAAGAAATGGATAGAGCAGGTGCTCAAGAATTTTTAGCTTCTGCACTTATACCAGCAAATCTGTGGCAAGAATCTGGAAGATGGGATGTAATGGGACCAGAAATGATTAGGCTTAAAGATCGAAATGGAAGAGATTTTTGTCTTGGACCAACCCATGAAGAAGTATTTACAGATTTAGCGAGAAATGAAATTAAATCTTATAAACAATTGCCATTAAATCTTTATCAAATTCAAACCAAATATAGAGATGAGAGAAGACCTAGATTTGGAGTTATGAGATCAAGAGAATTCATAATGAAAGATGCATATAGTTTTGATAAAGATAATGAAGGATTAGATATATCTTACATGAAGATGTATGAAGCATATAATAAGATATTTACTAGATGTAATTTAGAATTTAGCGCTGTTGAAGCAGATTCAGGAGCTATGGGAGGATCGGGTTCAGCAGAGTTTATGGTTAAATCTGATATAGGAGAGGATGAAATAGCTTTCTGTACTGGTTGTAATTATGCTGCCAATACAGAAAAGGCTACATCTAAACTGGAAGATGCAGAGAAAAAAGAAGAAAAGGAATTAAAGAAGATAGCAACTCCAGATGTAAGAACTATAGAAGAGTTAGTAACTTTTTTTAATACTAGTAATAAGAAGTTTGCAAAGACTCTAATATATAAAGCTGATGGCAAAGTTGTGGCAGTAATGGTTAGAGGAGATAGAAGCTTAAATGAAACTAAGGTTTCTAATGCATTAGGTGGAATTATGGAATTAGAAATGGCCGATGCAGAAACTGTCTTAAAGGCTACATCAGCAGAAATAGGATTTGCTGGTCCAATTGGATTACAAGTAGATACACTACTTGTAGATGAAGAAGTTACTAGAATGAGTAATTTTATAGTTGGAGCTAATGATACAGGATATCACTATGAAAATGTAAATTATGAAAGAGATTTTAACGGCATAGTAGGAGATTATAAACTCGTAGCAGAGGGGGATATGTGTCCTAAGTGTGGAAGTCCAATAAATATTAGAAGAGGAGTAGAAGTTGGACATATATTTAAGCTTGGAACTAAGTATTCAGAATCTATGGGAGCTAACTATTTAGATGAAAATGGTAAAGAGAAACCACTAGTAATGGGATGTTATGGAATTGGTATTAATAGGACTGTAGCGGCTATAATTGAACAGCATCATGATGAAAATGGTATCCTTTGGCCAATGGCTGTTGCACCATATAAAGTAATAGTAATGCCTGCTAATGTTAAAAATGAAGAACAAATGAATAGAGCCGAGAAAATCTATGAGGATCTTAAAACTAGAGGAGTAGATGTGCTTTTAGATGATAGAAATGAAAGAGTTGGAGTTAAGTTTAAGGATGCCGATTTAATTGGAATTCCAATAAGAGTAACAGTAGGTAAAAAAGTAGTGGAAGACATAGTTGAATTTAAGTTAAGAAAAAATCAAGATATTGAAGAAGCAAATATAGAAGATGTAGTAGACAGAATAGAAAAAGAGTTTTTAGCAAATAATTTAAAGTTTTAATCATTTGTTATAAAGTAAATTATTTCATTTTAAGTAAATAGGACTGTATTAATAAAATATAGTCCTATTTTACTATAATTTTTGATATTGGTTTTTAGAAAACTCTGCGGTTAATTGAAGTGATAAAATTTGGAGAGAATTTATATTTTCATATAATATATATTAAACTATTTATATATGTTAATAGGAAACTATATAACTATATAAATAGTTAACTAGGTAACTAGTTGTTGTGGACTCAAGGGGTTAAGAGATTTTGTTATTTTGAAAGAAGTGAAAATAGCCAATTATATTCTATCACTGTAATTTTCAACAGAGCATATTAGAAATGGAAGAAAAAGATGAAGACAGTGAATAATTAGGGCTCTTAATAACTATATTTTTTAATAATTCATTAATAAGAATTGTGTTAGGGAAAAGTTAGATTTGACTATGAAATCTTGAAAATATATAATTATTGTGTTTAATTATTATAATAGGATTTATCTCATTAAGGAGAAAAATATGGAATTTGATTTATTGAAAGAAAAATTTAGTGCAAAAGAAGCACATTTAATAAACCCATTAACTCTTGCATTTATAGGTGATGCTGTGTATGAAGTATTTATAAGAACCTATTTATTAGGGGAAAATAAATCATTGAAAGTACAGCAGTTGCATTTAAAAACTGTTAATTTTGTCAAAGCAAAATCACAGAGTAATTATGCAAAATTAATTTTAGATATGTTTGACGAAGAGGAAATGTCAGTTTTTAAGAGAGGAAGAAATACTAAATCTAGTGTTCCTAAGAACGCAGATGTTGGTGAGTATAGGTGGGCAACAGGATTTGAAGCTGTAATAGGATATTTGTACATTTCAGGAAAGAATGACAGATTAAATTATTTGCTTAATAAAATTATTGAAATGAGTGATAATAATGATAAAAGTTAAACTTATGGAGTTTACTCCAAATCCAGAAAAAGTAGTGGCTGCAGCAGCTAAATTATGTTATAGTTCAGTAGGAATTGAGGAAATAACAGAAGGATTAGATGAAGAAACTACAAGTAGATTTATAAAAATGCTGAATAGTTATGGTCATAACTCTCCGGTTGAACATGTAAGCTTTACATTTGGTATTGAGGGCGTATCCAGAAGCTTAACACATCAATTGGTCAGACATAGAGTTGCTTCTTATTCTCAGCAAAGTCAAAGATATGTTAAGTTAGATGCTTTTGAATATATAATTCCACCATCTATAGCAAAAGATGAGAAGTGTAATGCTATCTTTGTAGAGGCGATGAAAAAAGATCAGGAAGACTATGATAAATTAGTTGAAGTACTTAAAGCTTCTAATTTAGATGTATATATTAATGAACATAAAGCAAGAAGAAAATGTGAAGAAATCACAGAAAAAGAGATGAAATCATTAAAGTCCAAAGCAGAAAAAAGTGCTATTGAGGATGCTAGATATATATTTCCTAATGCATGTGCAACTAAAATTGTAGTTACAATGAATGCTAGAGAGCTTATGCATTTCTTTAGTCATAGATGCTGTATGAGAGCTCAATGGGAAATAAGGGATTTAGCAGATGCTATGCTTAAGGAAGTAAAAAAAGTAGCACCAAATTTATTTGAAGGATGCGGTCCTAGTTGTGTAAAAGGAAGTTGTTCAGAAGGGTCTATGACTTGTGGTAAGGCTATAGAAATAAGAAATAAGTACTTATCTATATAAAATGTAAATTGATATAGAAATAGATGATAGGAGTGATATAAGGATGGAAGATAAAAGACAAGGGAGTAAAAATGCTAGACCTAAACGTATAGGGAAAAATAGAAGAGATAATAATAGATTTGTAGGTGATGTAAATAGTGAAAGAAGAAATAATCAATCCTACAGAAATGAAAATATTCATAGCAATATAAAAGTTGAAAATTTCAATACAACCTCAAGAGAAGATATGATTGAAGGTAGAAATGCAGTTATTGAAGCTCTAAAATCTGATAGAACAATAGAATATATAATGATAGCACAAGGAGATACTAAAGGATCCATAAGTGTAATTACAGCATTAGCTAAAGAAAAATCTGTAGTAGTTAAATATGTGGATAGAGCGAAACTAGATGGTATAAGTGAAACGGCTGCACATCAAGGGGTAATTGCAATAGTAACTCCATATAATTATTGCGGTATAGTAGATATAATTAATAACGCTAAGGAAAAAGGAGAAGATCCATTTATATTAGTATTAGATGAAATTGAAGATCCTCATAATTTTGGGTCTATAATAAGAATAGCAGAAGTTTGTGGAGTACATGGGATAATAATTCCCAAAAGAAAAAATGTAGGAGTTACACCTACTGTTTATAAAACTTCAGCTGGGGCTACAGAATACATAAAAATTGCTAAAGTTACTAATATAAATGTAGCTATAGATGAACTAAAGGAATCTGGTATATGGGTATATGGAGCAGATATGCATGGGACTCAATATTGCTATGATTCGGACTTAAAAGGACCTATAGCTTTAGTTATAGGAAGTGAAGGGAAAGGTATTTCAAAGCTAACTAAATCAAAGTGCGATGTGTTGGTTAAAATACCTATGGTAGGAAAGGTGAATTCGTTAAATGCATCAGTAGCATGTGGAATGATAGCATATGAAATATTAAAACAAAGATTGAAGTAGAAGTAAATGGGGTATAGAGTTGAAGCAAATTTTTGTGGATGGGTATAATGTAATTAATAGCTGGCCAGAATTAAATGCTATAAAGGACTATAGTTACGAAGCTGCAAGAAATAAGCTTATTGACTTACTTCTTAACTATGCAGCTTTTAAAGGATGCAGGATAACACTGGTATTTGATGCGCATATGGTAAAGGGAAGTATAGAAAAAAAGGATAGAAAAGGAAATTTGACTATAGTTTTTACAAAGCATGATGAAACTGCGGATAGTTATATAGAGAGGACTGTAAATCATGTAGGGAGAAAATCAGAGGTCTATGTTGTAACATCTGATTCTCTGGAGCAACAGTTAATATTTCAAAGAGGTGCCAATAGAGTATCGTCCATAGAGTTTTACAGTTGGATTGAAGAAGCAAACAGAAAGATATCTAGGCAGTGTGAGAACAAGAGTTTCCATAATAGAAATCTTTTTGAGGAGTCCATAGATAAAGAGATGGCAGAAAAGCTAGAAAAGATAAGGAGAAGTAGATAATATATCTTGACTATCTAAATTTTGTTAATGTATAATTCTAATTAGGGTCATTTATGCTTTGGGGGGGATATTGTTGGGAAATACAAGTGGCAATGATGAGTTAAACTCCATGTTTACGGGTAAAAAAGATGAAGATATAGTAGCTCTGGCTAAGACGGGAAACAATAGAGCCCTAGAATATCTTCTTTGTAAATATCAGAACTTTGTGAAAGCTAAAGCAAAATCGTATTTTTTGATTGGTGCTGATAAAGAAGATATATACCAAGAAGGTATGATTGGTTTATTTAAAGCTATAAGAGATTTTAAGGATGATAAGTTAGCATCTTTTAAGGTTTTTGCAGAATTGTGTATAACAAGACAGATAATCACTGCTGTAAAAACTGCCACAAGACAAAAGCATATTCCACTGAATACTTATATATCACTGAATAAGCCTATATATGACGAGGAATCAGATAGAACTCTATTAGATATATTATCAGGTATAAGGGTATCTGATCCCGAAGAATTGATAATAGATAGAGAAGAGATGGAGAACATAGAAAGTAAGATACAAGAAGTATTGTCAGGCTTAGAAATGGAAGTTTTGAATTCTTATCTTGATGGTAAATCTTATCAAGAAATTGCCAGCGATTTAGACAGGCAAGCAAAATCTATTGATAATGCACTTCAGAGGGTAAAACGTAAACTTGAAAAGTGTTTAGAACAAAGATGAAATCGTATTGACAAACAAAAAAAAATCATTTATAATAAGGAACTGACAAAAATATTTTAAAATAAATACATTATGTATTGAATGCTCATATAGCTCAGTAGGTAGAGCGTCACCTTGGTAAGGTGGAGGTCACCGGTTCAATCCCGGTTATGAGCTCCAGTTATTTTGCAACACACGTGGATAAGTTTACATTAAAAAAGTGAAAATAAAAATGT